>CACLKH010000011.1:0-25000 GCA_902607475.1 uncultured Alphaproteobacteria bacterium
TGGTAATGAAATAATTAATAAAGTTCATTCTATTTCATTTAAATTAACCTCCCAAAATGAAAAAAGTGTTTAGTTAATTAAAGGGGTATTTTAAAAGATCAATATGAATATTTTTTAGTACCTTTATTTTTTTACATCATATTCATCTTCTATATCACCTACAATTTCTTCAATTATGTCTTCTAATGTTATAATCCCTATTAATGCTTCGTGTTTATCTATCACAAAAGCTAAGTGTCTTTGTTTTTTCTGAAATTCTTGTAATTGATCTAAAACCACAGTTGTTTCTGGAATAAACCAAGGTTTTTTTGCTATTAATTTTAAATCTAGTTTTTTTGTCTTGTTTATATTTTTTAAAACATCTTTAACATTTATAATTCCTATAATTTTATCTAAATTTTTGTCATATAATGGCAATCTAGTAAATTGACTATTTAATATTTTTTTTAAATTTTTATTTGTTGATTCATTAACATTAAGAACTTCTAGATTTTTTTTGTGAGTCATAATTTCTTTTACTTGTAAATTGTCTAAATCAAGTATTCCGTGAAGCATATCTTTTTCTTCAGTTGTTCCCTCGCTTTTTGCATGTAAATCTATAACACCTCTTAATTCGTTTTCAGAAGTAACAATGTCAGAACTTATTTGAAATTTAAATAATTTTAAAATTATACGGGTCAAAAGGTTTATTAAGTAAGTAAACGGAGATAAAAATGTAACTAAAATTTTTATAATTGGTGAAAATAAAAGAGCAAATTTATCTGCTTTATTAATTGCAATTGTTTTTGGTAAAACTTCTCCAAAAATTAGTATTAATAATGTCATAACAACAGTTGAATATAAAATGCCTTTTTCATTATCTTTTAATACACTAATAAAAAAACTTGTGGCAATAGCCGTTGCTAGTGTATTAACTAAATTATTGCCTAACAGAAGTGTTCCAATTAATTTTTCTTTCTTATTTTTTAAAAAATTAACTATCTTGGCTCTTGTATTATTTTCTTTCTCTAATTGATACATTGTAGCTTTTGATGCTGCTGTTAAAGCTGTCTCTGAACCAGAAAAAAATGCTGATATAACAAGTAAAAAAATAATGGCAAGAATTAATAGTATTGTATAGAAGTCCATTCTTTTTTATTTTAATTGATTGATTTTTTAATAGATTCTTTTTTAACTTTATTGTAAACAAAAGCACTGCCTATATCTTTGCATAAAATAAAATTAAGTTTACCACTTAGATTTTTCTTATCATAAATCATATTATTTACAATTTGTTTTTTCTGAATTTTAATTTTTTTCAAAAATTCTAAATCAATCGGTAGTCCAAAATTATAAAAAATATTTTTTATTTTTAAATAATTATTTAAAGATAAAAATCCTAATCTATTTGATAATTTGCTAGCCATACAAATTCCTATTGAAACTGCTTCTCCGTGTAATAAAATTTTTGAATATTTTGTACAATTTTCTAAAGAATGTGCAAAAGTATGTCCAAAATTTAAAAGAGCCCGTTTATTATTTAAATCTTTTTCGTCTTTGATAATAAATTCTTTTTTTATTTCAACACTTCTTTTTATTGCTCTAATCATTTGAAATGAGTCATTCTTTAGTAATTTGTTTATATTGTTGTTTAACCAATTAAAGAAATTTTTATCATATATAATGCCATACTTAATAACCTCAGCATAACCGGCTATTAATTCTCTTCGCGGTAATGTTGATAAAAAAATTGTATCACATATTACTAGATTAGGTTGATAAAATGTTCCTATTAAATTTTTACCATATAAGCTATTTACGCCAGTTTTTCCACCAATAGAACTATCTACTTGAGCTAATAATGTTGTAGGAAAATGTATTAGATTTATTCCTCTTAAAGTTATACTAGCTAAAAAACCTGAAACATCTCCGATAACACCGCCACCAAGAGCAAATACAGCATCATTCCTCGAAATTTTATTTTTTAATAGAATAGTTAATATTTTATTAACAGTTTTGATATCTTTCATTTTTTCACCAGGGTTTATCACTAAAGTTTTAACAAAGAAATTTTTAGGAATAATTTGAGTAATTTTTTTTAAATGCAATTTTTTAATAGTAGTATCAGTTATAATAAATATTCTTTTAGCATTTTTAATAGTGACAAATATTTTTTTTTTATATTTATTTATAATATTTTTTCCAATTATTACTTCATATGGATTATTTCTTAATGGAATTTTAATAGAATGATTTTTTTTCATTTTAATACCTTTTTTTATATTTTTATTATCTTAAATAAAATTTTTAATATAAATTAATATTCTATTACATACCTTTATAGGTTTTTCATTTGTTTTTACTCTAAATTTTGCTTTTGAATATATAGATTTTCTTATTTTTAATAAATTTTTAATAATTTCTTTTAAATTTTTATTATTATCCTTATAAAGCAAAGGTCTTCGATTAGATTTCCTACATCTTTTATAGATTAATTCAATAGTTGTATCTAACCAAATAGATATTGTTTCTTTAAGTATTATTTTTTGCAATTTTTTATTTAAAAACGCCCCGCCGCCTAAAGCGACAATGCAAGGTTTTTTATCATTTAATAAAGTATTTAAAACAATTTCTTCTTCTTTACGTCTAAAATATTTTTCACCATATTTATCAAAAATTTTTGTTATTTTAAGTCCACATTTTTTTTCTATTAAAATATCTGTATCAACAAAATTTAATTTTAGAATTTTAGATAAAACCTTTCCTACAGTTGTTTTTCCACTACCCATCATTCCTATTAGAACTATCTTTTTTTTCATAATAATTTAAACAAAATTATTTTTTTTTTTGATAAAATTTACTTTAAGGTAATACTTTAATAATTAATTATATATAATGTTTAGAAATCGAAAAAAAAACTTTTTTGAAAAAAAATTGAATATTTTACTCTTATTTATCGTTTTGATTCTTATTATTATGTTTTTTTTCTTAGAATGGTTCGTTCCAATACCTATGACAAAAATTGAAAAAAATATAAAAATTGAACAATATAAATAATATTTAATTGTTAAGAATTAATTTAAATGAAAATTATCCAAAATTTCCTTTTAATTTTCCTTTTTTTATTTATTACAAATAATCTTTTTGCAGGTTTAGGTAATACTACATGGGGCGCTGGAGGGATTAAAAGAGATATAGAAGTTAATGAAATTGAAGCAGATGAAGAAGAAAATACAGATCAGAGTGATACTATTGAAAGTGATGATAAATTTAAATCAATAGAATTAAAGAATATTGATGTTAATACAGTCGGAACCTTAACTAAAGACGAAGGTGGCTTAGGTTACGATATGTGGTCTGGCTCAAAAAGAAATATAATTAAGAATTATCTTGAAAATTTACCGATTAATAGAGAATCTAATTTAGCAATCGAATTATTTAAAAAACTTTTGTTATCAAATGCAGATGTTCCAGAATCTAAAGATCAAAAAAATGATTTAATTTTAATAAGAATTAATAAGCTAATTGAGCTTGGTGACTTTGAGAATGCAAAATCATTAATAGATTTAATAGTTGACAATAATAATGAAGAAATTTTAATGAAACAGGTTCAAATTAATTTATCTTTGAATAATTTTGATTTAGTTTGTTCAGATATTGATCAAAAAAGAAAAAATTATAAACAAAATTTATTTTGGAGAAAAGTTGAGATATTTTGTCAAATACTTAACGGTGAAACTAATAAAGCTAATTTATCCTTAACTTTATTAAAAGAGGATAACAACTTTAACGACATAAATTTTATAACAATTATTGACAGCCTCGTTTACAAGGAAGAAATTAATAATCAAAATTTTGATAATTTAGACCTTTTAAGTCTAGCAATGACACGAGTCGCAAATATAAATCTTAAAGAAAGTTATATTTTGAAAGACGATCCTTTATTTTTAAGTATGATTTATCGTATGCCCAATGTACCTATAAAACTTAGAATAGAAGCAATAGAAAAATCAAAAAAACTTTTAAATTTACCAATTGAAACTATAGAAGAAATTTATAATAGTTATGATTTAGAAGAAAAAGATAAGAAAATTCCCTTAGATGATAATATTTTACTTGGTTTTGAAACGCAGGCAATTTTATTTCAAATGGCTATTACTGAAGATGATCAGGAAAAAAAAGCTAAAATAATAAAAAAATCACTAGAACTTGCATCTATTAATGGGAACCTTGTATTAATTTCAAAATTAAATTTAAATTCTTTGTTAGAAATAAAACCATCAAAAAATTTTGTCTGGTTCGCAAGTTATGCAGTTAGATCATTGTTAATTTCAGATAAAATAGAAGAAGCAATGAAATGGTATGAAGTTTTAAAAAAAGAAAAAGATAAAAATACTCAATTATTTAAAGATTTTATTGAATTATGGGTAATCGTAGAATTTTATAATTTGAAAAATAAAGAACTTGAATATAAAAATATTTCACAAAATGCATTGCTTAAATCAATTAATAAATTTCAGTTACAAAAGAATAGCCTAGAATTTGATACTCTTGGATTTTATATCCTCGAAAGCTTCGGTGTTAAAATTAACCCAGAGCTTTGGCTAATTAACATAGAAAATCAAGAAATAGAATCAAAACAATTACCTAATTCTTCTTTAATATCTTTATTAAAATATTCTTCAATTGATAAGAAAGTTGGAGAAACAATTTTATTAATTCTTATGTCTTTAAATGGTAAAAATTTCAATCAACTACACCCTTTTTTCTTGCAAATTGTAATTAGCTCACTAAATCAAATAGGTCTACAAGAAAAAACTTTTGATTTGGCAATTGAAACACTAATTGAAAGATAATAATAAATAACATAATGTTAGAAGAAATAAATCATTTTATACAAAATTTAAACTCTGAAGACGGAAATCATAAAAATACAATTATTTCCTATAAATACGATATTAATCAATTTAATAATTTTATTAAAAAAAAAAAAAAAAACTTTAAATCAATTACAAAGAATGACATTTTAGATTTTCTTGAAAGTCTAAAACTAAAAAATTTAAAAAATAAAACAAAATCAAGAAAGATTTTTGCTTTAAAAAGATTCTATAGATTTTTAGTTTCAGAAAAAGTTATTGAAAATAATCCGATTGAAAAAATTGATATACCGAAATCTGAGGATACTTTATCAATCACACTAACGGCTGACCAAATAGAAAAAATACTTAATTTTGTATCAAAAAAAACAAATAATTATATAGATATTAGATCTAATTTAATTATTGAACTTTTATATTCTACAGGTATTAGAGTTTCTGAGTTAATTTCAATTAAAACAAATAATATTGATCTAAAAAAAAGAAATATTTTAATTGATCCTCCAGAAAAGGGAAAAAGTCGAAAAGAAAGAATAGTTTTTTTTGGTGAGCAAACTAAAGAAGTAATTGAAAAATATTTAGAATTTAGAAAAATTTATTTTAAAGAAAAAGATAGTCCTTGGTTGTTTCCATCTAATAATTCAGATGATTTTTTAACAAGGAGAAGAGTTCTTCAAATAATGCATGATTTAGCTGATAAAATGAAAATAGATAAAAATTTAATGCATCCTCACTCATTTAGACATGCATTTGGAAACCATCTTTTAAATTCTGGTGCGGATATAAGAGTTGTCCAAAAGTTATTGGGGCATTCAAGTATAATTACAACTCAGAAATATACGGAACATAGAGATAAATTAATTGAAACAATAGAGAATTTTCATCCTTTGAATAAAAATAATGAAAATATTATTTGATATTTGTATATTGTATTGTTATTTATTTGTTTTAAAAAAAAAAGGAAGTTTTTAAATGAGTTTTTTTGAAGTAGAACAAGCAACAACAAGATTAAATAGAAGTGAACTAGCCGTTCCTGGAAGTTCACCAGAGTTTTTTGAAAAAGCTGCAAAATCTGAAGCAGATGTAATTTTTTTGGATTTAGAAGATGCAGTAGCTCCAGATGATAAAGAAAAAGCAAGAGAAAATATAATTCAAGCACTTAATGATGTAGATTTTGGTAACAAAGTAATTTCAGTAAGAATTAATGGTCTAGACACTCATTATATGTATAGAGATGTTATAGATGTTATTGAAAAAGGCGGAGAAAGACTTGATTTAATTATGATACCAAAAGTAGGAACTGCACAAGATGTTTATTCAGTAGATATGCTTGTTACGCAAGCTGAGAATAGCATGAAAAGAAAAAAAAAGATTGGTTTTGAAATGATAATTGAAACTGCTCTTGGAATGCAAAATGTTTATGAGATTGCTACTGCAAGTAAAAGAAACGAATCTTTACATTTTGGTATTGCTGATTATGCAGCTTCAACAAAGGCAAAAACAACTGGTATTGGTACACAAAATCCAAAATATTCTGTTTTAACTGACCCAGATAAATCAGGCAAAAGAGACGTTGTTTGGAGTGATATGTGGCATTACCCACTAAGTAGAATGGTAATTGCTGCTAGAGCTGCAGGATTAAGACCAGTAGACGGACCTTTTGGTGAGATTAAAGATCCGGATGCTTATGAATCATCTGCTAATAGAGCTGCAGTTTTAGGTTGTGAAGGTAAATGGGCAATACATCCATCTCAAATTGGATTAGCAAATAAAATTTTTACTCCACCAGAAGAGGAAGTTACAAAAGCAAAAAGAATTCTTGAAGCTATGGAAGAAGCACAGAAACAAGGTAAAGGGGCAGCGTCATTAGATGGTCGCTTAATTGATTTAGCTTCAGTAAGACAAGCTACTGTAATGGTACAAAAAGCTGAACTTATTAATAAAAAATAAATTATAAAAAATTGAGACATACACTAGATTTTGAAAAAACTATATCTGATCTTCAAGATAAGATTGAAAAATTAAAAGATTCTGGTTCAGACAAAACAAGTTTAGTTGAGGTCAACGAACAAATTGAAGAAATAAAAATCAGAATTGATAAAAAACTCAGCGATATTTACAAAAAACTTACACCTTGGCATAAATTACAAGTAGCAAGACACCCAGAAAGACCTCATTTTTTAGATTATGTCAAAACTTTATTTCAAGATTTTGAACCTTTATCTGGAGATAGATTATTTAAAGAAGATCCTGCTTTATTATGCGGTTTTGCTACATTTGATGGTAAATCATTAATGATAATGGGTCATGAGAAAGGTAAAAATACAGAAGATAGAATTAAACATAATTTTGGTATGGCGAAACCTGAAGGCTATCGTAAAGCAATAAGATTAATGAAATTAGCTGAAAAATTTAATCTGCCAATAATAACATTTATTGATACACCTGGAGCCTATCCAGGAGTTGGTGCTGAACAAAGAGGACAATCTGAAGCTATAGCTAAATGTATTGAAGTTTCTTTAAATTTAAAAAATCCTACAATATCTATTATTATTGGAGAAGGCGGTTCAGGAGGGGCAGTAGCTATAGCTACTACAAATAAAGTTTTAATGTTAGAGCATTCGATTTATAGCGTTATATCACCAGAAGGGTGTGCATCAATTTTATGGAAAGATACAAAATATGCTGAAGAAGCTGCATCATCCATGAAAATTACTGCACAAGATTTAAAAGAACTAAATATCATAGATTCTATAATTTTAGAACCTACTGGTGGCGCACACAGAAACCCTAGTCAAACAATTAAAAATGTTGGTAATGCAATTAGATCAACTTTAAAACAAGTAACATCTTTAGATAAAAATGAACTTCTTAATCAGCGAAAAAATAAATACTTAATGACAATAAACCAATCTTGAGAAATTATTAAGAAACTTTACCACAACAATTTTTATATTTTAAACCAGTAGATTCACATCTTGTATTCCTAGGAATTTTATTTTTTGGATAAAAATTTAATAAACAATTTTTATCTTTTGCTTCTTTTTTTTTTATTTCTTCAGGAAATTGTTTAGCTGCAATTTTAGCTTTTTGATCTAAAGCAGTTGAAAAATTTCCTTCTGAAACAGCTTCTTTTTCTAACTTTTGATCTTTATATACATCTTCCTGAGGTTCTTCATTTTGTGGTTCAAATTGTATGTTACTTAAAACTTTACTTATATTTCTTTTTATATTTAAAAGCATATTTTCAAAAAGTGCAAAAGCTTCTCTTTTGTATTCATTCAGAGGATCTTTTTGACCATATGCTCTTAGTGAAATTCCTTGTTTTAAATAATCAAGAGAAAGTAAATGATCTTTCCATGAATGATCAATTATTTGAAGCAAAAAACTTTTTTCAACTGTTCTAAAATTTTCACTTCCTATTTTTTTTTCTTTATCTTTATCTAATTTCTCAATTTCATCTAATATCAATTTTTTTATTTCTAAATCCGCCACACCCTCTTTTTTTGCTATTTTTTTTAAATCTTTTTTTATTCCAAATATTTCTTTAATTTCCTTTTCTAAATTTGATAAATTCCATTGTTCAAAGTACGAATCTTTTGGAATATTTTTTGATACAATATTATCAAGAGTATCTGTTTTCATGGTTTTTATAAAATCTTTTATATTTCCTGACTCCATGATTTTTGTTCTTTGATCATAAATAACTTTTCTTTGATCATTCATAACATCATCAAATTTTAGTAATGATTTTCTAATATCATAATTTCTTGCTTCTACTTTTTGTTGAGCTTTTTCTAATGCTTTATTGATCCATCTATGAGCAATCGCTTCTCCTTCTTTTAATCCAAGACTTTTAAGCATACTATCAATTTTTTCTGAACCAAAAATTCTCATCAAATCATCTTCCAATGATATATAAAATTTAGACTCCCCTATATCTCCTTGTCTTCCACATCTTCCTCTTAATTGATTATCAATTCTACGGCTTTCATGTCTTTCAGTTCCTAGAACGAAAAGTCCACCAGCACCTATTACAATTTTTTTTGCATCTTCAATTTCTTTTTTAATCTTATTAACATCTTTTTCATTTAATTTTTTTTGGTCTTCTATTTCTATTTTTTTTATTTGCATATCCAGATTACCACCTAATTGTATATCTGTTCCTCTTCCAGCCATATTAGTGGCTATTGTCACAGCTCCTTTTTGACCTGCTTGTGCAATTATATAAGCTTCTTGTTCGTGGTATTTAGCATTTAAAATTTTATGTTCGATTTTATTTTTTTTAAGAATTTTTGACAGTTCTTCTGATTTTTCAATACTTATTGTTCCAACTAATACAGGTTGATTTTTTTTTACACATTCAGCAATTTGAGAAACTATTGCATTATATTTTTCTTGATTTGTTCTGTATATTTCATCATCTTTATCAACTCTTATACACTCTTCATTTGTAGGTATTTCTATAACTTGCAGATTATAAATATCAAGTAATTCAGGGGCTTCTGTCATTGCTGTCCCTGTCATGCCAGCAAGTTTTGGATATAATCTAAAATAATTTTGAAAAGATGTAGAAGCTAAAGTTTGATTTTCATTTTGTATATTTACAGATTCTTTTGCTTCTAGAGCTTGATGAAGGCCCTCAGAGAATCTTCTACCTTCCATCATCCTACCTGTAAACTCATCAATTATAATTACCTGATTGTTTCTTACAATATAATCTGTATCTTTTTCAAACAATTTATGTGCTCTTAAAGCTTGATTTATATGGTGAAGTACAACAATATTTTCTGAATCAAACAAATTATTATTTTTTAAAAGTTTTTTTTCCTTTAAAATTTTTTCAATCTCCTCTACTCCTTTATCTGTCAAATAAACACTTTTTGATTTTTCATCTTTTTCATATTCAGTATTTTTTAACTGCGGAATTAATTGGTTAATTTTCAAGTACAAACTAGATGTATCTTCCGTTGGTCCAGAAATTATTAGCGGAGTCCTTGCTTCATCAATTAATATATTATCTACCTCATCAACTATTGCAAAATTATGTTTTTTTTGGACAAGCGTATCTATAGAATATTTCATATTATCTCTTAAATAATCAAAACCAAATTCATTGTTAGTGCCATAAGTGATATCACAATTATAAGCATCTTTTCTTTCCTTATCCTCAATACCAGCGGTAATACAACCAACACTTAGGCCTAAGAATTTGTAAATTTCACCCATCCATTCAGAGTCTCTTTTCGCAAGATAATCATTAACTGTTACTATGTGCACTCCTTTATTCTCCAATGAGTTTAAATATGCAGGTAAAGTTGAAACGAGTGTTTTACCTTCTCCCGTTTTCATTTCCGCTACCATTCCTTTGTGTAAAACTATTCCGCCAATTAGCTGAACATCAAAATGTCTTTGATTTAAAGTTCTTTTCGCGGCTTCCCTTACAGTCGCAAACGCTTCAATAAGAATTGAATCTAAAGTTTTATTTTGTTTTAATTTAAGCTTAAATTCTTTAGTTTTGTTTTTTAGCTCCTGATTAGTTAACTTTTCATAATCTTTTTCTAACTTATTAATATCCTCAGCCTGCTTTTGAAGTTTACTAATAAATCTATCATTAGCACTACCAAATATTTTTTTTGCAAATTTTAAAAACATTTCCTTATATTTAATATATAAATATTTAATTGAGAATATTTATATAATTCCTAATTACAAGATATATAAGACCCTATATAATTTTTTTGTTTATAAGTAAATTTATAAGTAAAATTGTCATTTAATAAAAAAAAGAGATTTAAGATGCATAATATTCAAGGTGTACTATTTTCTACAGGAAGTTGTGGCTTTAAAAAAAAGAACGAGAAAGATTTAGTAATTATACAGTTAGATAAAAATTCTAAAACATCTGCTGTTTTTACTTCTTCTAAAACAATTTCAGAACCTGTTAAATGGTCAAAAAAAAATATAAATAATGATATTAGAGCAATAGTAGTTAACTCAGGAAATGCAAATGCTTTGACTGGTAAAAAAGGTTATGATTCAATAAAAAAATATATAAATTTTGTTGCAAACAAAATTGGTTGTTCTTCTAAAAATATTTTAGTTGCATCAACAGGTGTTATTGGAAAGCAACTTGATTATAAGAAAATTAATGCCTTAGTGCCTAAATTATTACAGAAATCTAAGAAAAAATGTTGTAGTTGGAATAGTTTTTGCGCATCTATTATGACAACAGATACAGTACATAAATTTGCTTCAAAAAAAATTAAATTTGGACAAGAAACAGCTTTTATAAGTGGCGTTGCAAAAGGTTCAGGAATGATACATCCAAAAATGGGAACTATGTTAGCTTTTATATTTACTGATATAAATATTCCGAAGAATATCATGAATAAGATTCTTTTAGATGGGATACAAGATTCATTTAATAGTATAACTGTTGATGGTGATACATCTACAAGTGATAGTGTTTTTTTTACTGCAACATGTAAAAAAAAGAATATCAATTTAAATTCTTTTAAAAGCAAAAAATATAAAAAATTTGTTAAACAATTTAATGAATTATTGTTGGACTTAGCCAAACAAGTTGTAAGAGATGGAGAAGGTGCAAAAAAACTTATAAAAATAAATGTAAGAAATGCTAAAACATATTTAATTGCAAGAAATATTGCTTTATCAGTAGCTAACTCATTGCTAGTTAAAACTTTTTTTAGTTCTAATGAACTTAATTTTGGTAGAATTTTTATGGCTATAGGAAAATCAAACGAATTGATTGATCAAGAAAAAATATCTTTTTCCCTAGGTAACTATTTAATTGCAAAAAATGGGGTATTATTAATAAGAAATAGTTCAAATAAAATAAAACAATATATGAACAAAAAAGAATTATCGCTTGATATAAATTTAAATAGTGGAAAAAGTCAGTCCACAGTTTACACATGTGATCTAACTCACGAATATATTAAAATAAATACTAATTATTTAAGTTAATTGAAGAAAAAAAATATATATGTATCAACTGTTGCACTTATAGATTGGCAAGGAAAAGTACTAATATCTTTAAGACCTGAAGATAAAATTTTACCTAATCATTGGGAATTTCCTGGAGGTAAAATAAAAATTAATGAAAGTCCTGATCATGCAATTATTAGAGAAATTAAAGAGGAACTAACATTAGATATTAATAAAAAATCATTAAAACCATTAAGTTTTAATACACATACCTACGAGGAATTTCATGCTGTCATTTTTTTTTACATTTGTAGAAGTTGGAATGGAACTCCTTTATCAAAAAATAAACAAAAAATTCTTTGGGTAGAAATTGACAAATTAAAAAATTATAATTTTTTACCAGGTAGTATTAAATTTGTATTAGAACTAAATAAATTAAAGAAAAAATAAAAAATTATTTATACATTCCGTTCTTTTGTTGATAAAGCTTCTGCCAATCTTTTTTTTGCTGAGCCAGGAATCATAGGTTTTTGCTGGCTTGAATGCTTTGACCATCCAATAAAATATAGTATTTCAAAAGTTGCATATATTTTTTTATTTTCAGAAAATTTTTTTTTATATATTTCATTGGCCACACTAAATAGTTTTTTTGTTGTAAAAGTCTTTTTTCTTTCAATCAAACTATTGCTTTCTCCCATACCTTTTAAATCTTTCATTAAAGAAAAAATATCATTGTAAAAAATTTTAATAGTATCTTTATCAATTACTGGAAGTTGAAAACCAACTTTCTGTAGTAAAGTTCCAGCATCTTGTAGTCTTAAGAATGGAGAAACTCTTGGAGAAATACTTTTTGAAACTTTATTTTCTGCATCACAAAGTGAATATTTTAATTCATTTAGTGTTTCGCTTCCAAAAATACTACATAAAAAAAGGCCATCTGGTTTTAATATACGATAGATTTCATTTAAAACCTTATATACATCATTAGACCAGTGTAAATATAAATTGCTAAAAACTAAGTTAAATTGATTATTTTTAAATGGTAAACTTTCTTCATCTAAAGTTAAGAAAATTTTTTGTTTATTAGTTTGTATTTCTTTAGCTATTAATAACATTTCTTTTGAAATATCAGATATAAAAATATTTTTTATATCCTTTTTTTTATTAAATAGGTTGATTGTATTACCTGTTCTCGATCCTATTTCTAAAGTATTTTGAAACTTTCTTTTTACTAGTTGTAATCTTTCAAATAAACGCTCATTTACTTCATTAAATAAATAATCATACTTTTTATATTTAGTTGATGACCTATTCCGTGAAATTAGGTTTTTTTTTTTACTAAAAATTTTAATATTATTAACCATTTCTAATATAAAATTATCAAAATAATTAGTTATTTGAAATGTTAAAAAAAAATAAAAAATTTAGTGTTGCTTGTATTCAAATGAACTCACAGGCAAATTTACACAAAAATATTTTATTTGCTAAAAATAAAATTATTTTTGCTTCTAAAAAAGGAGCTAAATTAATTTTATTACCTGAGAATTGTTTTTTAATGGCAAAAAATAATAAACAATTTTTAGAATTTTTAACTACAGAGGAACATCATCCTGGTGTAAATGAAATGAAAAAAATTGCCAAAAATCTAAGTGTTTGGATAATTATTGGATCAGTTAATATTCAAGAAAAGAAAAAAATTTTTAATAGATCAATACTTATTGACAATACAGGAAAAATAAAAGCTAGATATAATAAGATCCATCTTTTTTCTGCAAAGCTTCCTAACAAAAAACTTTACGATGAAAAAAAATATTTTACACCAGGTAAAAAAGCTTGTTTAACAAATTTACCTTGGGGTAAAATTGGTATGACCATATGTTATGATCTTCGTTTTCCACATTTATATAGAAAATTAGCTAGGAAAGGAGCTGATTTTATTACTGTACCATCTGCATTTACAAAATTTACTGGAGAAATGCATTGGCATACATTGCTTAAAGCTAGAGCAATAGAAACAGGATGTTTTATTTTTGCACCTGCGCAATTTGGCAATCATCCAGGAAAAAAACAAACTTACGGGCATACTTTAATTATTGATCCGTGGGGAAAAATTATTAATGAATGTAATAAAAATAATTCTGTAATTATAAGTGAAATTAATAGAAAAAAAGTATCAATGATGAGAACTTCAATACCTTCTTTAAAACTAGAAAAAAAATTTTAATCTTTTGGCTGTGGTACTATTCTTATATAGGGTTTAGGAGAATCCCAACCATCAGGAAATTTTTTCTTTGCATCATCATCATTTACAGCTGGAACAATAATCACATCTTCGCCTTTGTTCCAATTTGCCGGGGTAGCAACTTTATGTTTTACTGTAAGTTGCATAGAGTCGATAGCTCTTAATATTTCATTAAAATTTCTACCTGTTGCCATTGGATAAGTTAAAAATAACCCTATTCTTTTATCTGGTCTAATAATAAAAACAGTTCTAACTGTTTGATTGTCTACTGCTGTACGTCCCATAGATTCAACTCCTGCATCACCCTCTAACATATTATAAAGTTTTGCAATTTCTAACTTTTCATCAGCAATAATTGGATAATTTGGCTTAGTTCCTGTAACGTCTTTGATGTCATCTAGCCATTTTATATGATCATCAACTTTATCAACACTTAAACCAATAACTTTTACATTTCGTTTATCAAACTCTTGTTTCATACTTGCTAAAGAACCTAATTCAGTTGTGCAAACTGGTGTAAAATCTTTCGGATGTGAAAATAAAACACCCCAGCTATCCCCAAGCCACTCGTGAAAAGATATGTCTCCTTCAGAAGTTTTTGCTTTAAAATCCGGAGCAACGCTATTTATTTTTAATGTCATTATTTTTATTATAAGATTATTTATTTAAAAAAAAATAAAAAAATGTAAATCAAATAGTTCTACAAAAAAAAATGTATTATTTCTTTCCGGCTATAAAATAATTTATATTTGTATTATCTGATAATAACCATTTGTTTAAAAAAGGATTAAATTCCATACCTTTAATTTTTTTAATTTTAATTTTTTGCAATTTAAGAAGCTCAATAATTTCTTCTGGTTTAAGAAACTTTTCAAATTGGTGTGTTCCTATAGGTATCCAGTTTAAGACATATTCCCCAAATATTTTTGCGAAAATAAGTGATTGTAAGCTTCTATTTATTGTAGACAAAATCAAAGTTCCACCTGGATTCATTAATTTAGATATTTTTTTTAATGTTTCTTCCACATTATCAACGTGCTCCAAAACTTCTAAACACAATATTAAATCAAATTTCTTTTTATTTTTTTTAAAAAAAAAATCTAATGATTGGTTTATATAAACAATCTTCAATGAATTTTTTTTTGCATGTTCTTTTGCTTCTTTTATGTTATAAATATTTTCATCTATTCCGGTTACTTCTGCATTTATTTTAGCTAACAATTCAGAAACCAGTCCGCCACCGCAACCAATATCAAGGATTTTTTTTTTTTTTATAGGTTTGTTAAAATTATTTAAGATGAATTGCAACCTTAAAGGATTAATTTTATGTAATATTTTGTAATTTCCGTTAATATTCCACCATTCATTTAATTTATTTTTTTCCATTTTTTTTGTTTAAAAAATTATCATTAATTATTATTTTATAGTCTTCTTATTAACAAAAGGAAAAATTATTTTTTTTATGTTAAATAGTACAATTTTATGAAAAAAAAATTATTAATTATAAAAAAATTTGGCGGCACATCTTTGTCAAATATTGATAAAATAAAAAGAGCTGCAAAACTTGTAAAAAAAGAAGTAGTTTTAGGAAATAAAGTAGTTGTAGTTGTTAGTGCTTTAGGAAAAACAACAGATAAATTACAGTCATTGATTAATAAAATTTCCTTTAATGGTAATTCAAAAGAAATAGATACTATTCTTTCATCAGGGGAGCAGGCATCTTCAGGTTTAATGGCGCTTGCTTTAAAAAATATTAATGTTAAATCCCGTTCTTTTTTGGGTTGGCAAATACCAATATTAACTAATACCTCGTATGGTAAAGCAAGAATTTTAAATGTTGATATCAAAATATTAAAGAAAGAAATGAAAAAAGGAATTACTCCTGTTATTGCTGGTTTCCAAGGAATATCGAGCGAATTTCGAATTTCTACTATAGGAAGAGGTGGTTCTGATACTACTGCAGTTGCAATGGCATCTAAATTATCAGCTGATAGATGCGATATACATACTGATGTAGAAGGAGTTTTTACAGCAGATCCAAGATGGGTAAAAAAAGCAAAAAAAATTGATCAATTAACATATGATGAAATGTTGGAAATGGCTTCAGTAGGTGCTCAAGTATTAGAGCCAAGATCTGTTTCTCTTGCAAAAAATAATAATGTGGTTTTATGGGTTAAATCTAGTTTTAAAAATGTAAAAGGTACAAAAATTAGCAATTCAACAAAATTAGAAAAAAGAAATGTGAGTGGGATTGTATATAGTAAGAACGACTCAAAAATAACATTGCTAGGCATACCTGATAAACCTGGGGTAGCAGCAAAGATTTTTGGTTCTTTAGCTGATGAGGATATAAACGTAGACATGATTGTTCAAAATATATCTTCCGATGGTAAATATTCAGATTTAACTTTTACAATATCTGAGACAGATTTGTTCAAAGCAAAAAAATGTATTAATAGTATAAAAAACGATATTAAAGTAAAAAACGTTCTACCAGATAATAACGTAGCTAAGATTTCAATAGTTGGAATAGGAATGAGAACAAATGCTGGAATAGCTGAAGATATGTTTAAAGCTTTAGGAAAACAAAAAATTAACATTGATTTAATTTCAACTTCTGAAATTAAAATAAGTGTTTTAATTTCTAGAAAAAACTTAAAAAGAGCAATTAATGTTTTACATAAAACATACAGCTTAGGTTAAGTTATCCACAGATAATTAACAAAAAACTAACAAATTTATTGATAAATATTTATTGTTTGTATAAAATTTATTGATAGATATATACATAATATATACCTACACAATTAATTATTAGTAACTCGATATAGGGATCAAATGGAAGAAGAAAAAGTAAAACATGTAGGGCAAATCTTAAAGGATTATCGCCTGAAAAAGAAAATAAAAATTGAAAAAATTTCAAGCAAGACAAACATCTCAATTCAAAACTTAATAAATATAGAAGAAGGCAATTTAGGTTCAATAGGAGGGCAATTTTATCAAAGATCATTTATTAAATCATATGTTGAAGCATTAAGAATAAGTGAAAAAAAAATATTATTACAACTCGATAATGTTTTGCATAATTCTGGTGAAAAAGTTATTTCTAAAAAGGATCTTGATTTAAAAGCAGTTAAAAGGCCAATAATTACTGAAAAAATTCCAACCGTACCATTGATGCTATTTGCTTCGCTGGGTTTAATTACTTTTTTTTTAATTAGTTTTTTTATTGATAATGACAAACTTGGTGGAAAACTAGCTATTATTGAACCAAAATCTGATATAGAAATCGTTAAAATAAAGAAAAATTTAACTGATAAAATTAAAAAAAATAAAGAAGAAATGCCAATAAAACAAACTAATGTAAACGTAGATGATATAGAAAATTATAAAATTCTGGAAGATAAAATTTTTATGAAACAGATAATCGCAAAAGAAGATGTTTGGATTGAAATTAAAGATTTAAATGAAAATATATTACTTTCTGCCATATTAAAAAAAAACGAATCTTACAATTTACCAAACAGCAAAGAAAAAATAATTATTTCTGCAAGCAATGCAGGCGCATTATTTATAAAGAGTGGTGATAATAAATATCCTGAATTAGGTTCTCACGGTACTATCTTAGACTCTGTTGATCTTAATAGTTTAATTACCAATCATTAGCTATAATATATTTTTTTTTTTTAATAAAAAAATATGTCTCTAAATTTAAACTTAGGGGATTATAAAAGGCGTAATAGTATTCCCGTAAAAATTGGCAATATTTCTGTAGGAGGATCAAATCCTATAATAGTTCAATCTATGACTAATACCGATACTGCTGATGTAAATGCAACCTGCAAACAAATTCAAGATCTTGCAAACGCAGGATCTGAAATTGTAAGAGTAACTGTTGATAGAGAAGATTCTGCAAAAGCCATTTCATATATTAAGGAAAAACTTTTAAAAGTTAATTGCAACGTACCGATTGTAGGTGATTTTCATTATATTGGTCATAGTTTATTGAAAAAATTTCCTGATTGCGCTAAAACACTTGATAAATATAGAATTAATCCTGGGAATGTAGGTTTTAAAGAAAAAAAAGATATTCAATTTTCATCAATGATTGAAGAAGCTATTAAAAATAATAAACCTGTCAGAATAGGGGTAAATTGGGGTAGTTTAGATCAAGATCTTTTATCAGATTTAATGGACGAAAATTCGAAACTTAAAAAGCCTTTAGATGCAGAAAGCGTTACTAAAAAAGCTTTGATAGTTTCAGCATTAGCAAGTGCAAAAAGAGCTGAAGAATTGGGTCTAAAAAAAGAACAGATAATTATTTCATGCAAAGTAAGTGAACTTCATACTCTAGTTGAGGTCTACGATGAATTAGCAAAAAAATGTAAATATTCATTACATCTTGGATTAACCGAGGCCGGTATGGGAATTAAAGGAATTGTATCATCGACTGCAGCTTTATCCTTAATACTTTCTAAAGGAATAGGGGATACGATTAGGATTTCACTTACTCCAAAACCAGAAGGAGATAGAAGAGAAGAGGTTTATGTTGCTCAAGAAATACTTCAAAATTTAGGAATAAGGTCTTTTGCTCCTAAAGTAACCGCATGCCCAGGTTGTGGAAGAACAACAAGTAAAGTTTTTCAAGAATTAGCAGAAAAAATTCAAATTTATATTAGAGAACAAATGCCAAATTGGAAAAAGAAATATAATGGTGTTGAATCTTTAAAACTTGCAGTTATGGGTTGTATAGTAAATGGACCTGGAGAAAGCAAAAATGCCGATTTAGGAATTAGTTTACCAGGTACAGGTGAAACTCCAACAATGCCAGTTTTTATTGATGGAAAAAAAACTCATACCTTAAGGGGAAATAATGTTACTGAAGATTTTAAAAAAATTATTCATGAATACATAGAAAAAAAATATAAAAAAAAATGAAAAAAATACAGAATGTTCGTGGGACCAGAGATTTATTAGAAGAAGAATTTTCTTTATATCAAGAAATAATAAATAATTTTAGAGAGATTAGCTCTAAATTTGGTTTTAAAGAAATAGAAACTCCAATACTTGAAAGTAGCGAGGTTTTTAGAAAATCCTTAGGATTAGCTTCAGATATTATAAAAAAAGAAACGTATACTTTTGATGATAGAAGTAATAATCAAATTACTTTAAGACCGGAGGGAACGGCATCAATAGTAAGATGTTTTATAAATAGTAAACTTAATCAGATGCTACCTCAAAAATTGACATATGTTGGGCCAATGTTTAGGTATGATAGACCTCAGCAAGGAAGATTAAGACAATTTCATCAGCTTGGTGCAGAAATCATAGGAGTCGGAGACATATCTGCTGATTTAGAATTAATTCAAATGTCTATAGAATTTTTAGAAAAAATAAATTTAAAAAGAAATGATTTTGACATTCAAGTTAACACTTTAGGTGATTTAGAAAGTAGAAAAAAATATTCAGTAAAATTAAAAGATTTTTTTCAAGATTATAAGAAAGATTTAACACAAGAAAGTTTAGATAGATTAGAAAGAAACCCATTAAGAATTTTAGATACTAAAAATCAAACAGAATTAAAAATAATTGAAAAGGCTCCAAAACTTAGTCAGGCACTTAATGATGAATCTTTAGAAATTTTCGGTGAGTTTAAAAATGGGTGTAAAAAATTAGGTATCAATATAATTATTAATGAGAAATTGGTTAGAGGTTTAGATTATTATAACCATATTTGTTTTGAGTTTGTTTCGAAAAAATTAGGATCTCAAAATTCTATATTAGCAGGAGGCAGGTATGATGGATTAATTAGAAATTTAGGAGGGCCAGATTATTCAGGGTGTGGGTTTGCAGCAGGAATTGAACGAATTATTTTAGCCCTTCCATCTTTAAAAATAAAACCAACTGAAAAATTTAAAGAAAAAATTTTTACAGTTATTTCTTTAGGAAAAAAAAATGATGTAGAGGTAATGAAAATTGCAAAAAAAATTAGAAAAGATTTAAAAAAAACAGTTATAGATATAATTTGTAAAAATAATTTATCTCAAGGCCTTAAATATGCTAATGAAAAAAATGCTACTCATGCAATAATAATTGGAGATGATGAATTATCTAAAAAAATAGTAAATCTTAAAGATTTAAATAAAAAAGTACAAAAAGAAATATCAATATCAAATTTATCTAAAGAACTTTCAAAAATATAATGAATTTAGAAGAGAATTTAAATAAGATTTTGTCTAAATATGATGAACTGCAAAAAAAAGCAACTTCTGACGAAGTTATTAATTCTCCAAAAGATTATGCAGTTATATCAAAAGAATTATCAGAAATTTTACCTACTGTTGAACTAATTAAAAAATTTAAGAAAGTAAAGCAAGAAATAAAAGATTCAAATGCAATAATTGAAGATACAAAAAGTGATAATGAAATGAAGGAAATGGCCAAATCTGAATTAGAAAATCTAATAAGTACAGAGAAAGGATTAGAAAAAGAAATTCAGGTAGCTGTTCTTCCAAAAGATAAAGATGACTCAAAGAATGCAGTTTTAGAAGTTAGAGCAGGTACAGGTGGTGATGAAGCAGGACTTTTTGCAGCAGATCTGTTTAGAATGTATCAAAGATATTGTGATCATAAATCATGGAAGTTTGAAATTCTCAGTGTAAGTGAGTCATTAGCTGGTTCTTATAAAGAAGCGATGGCACTGGTATCAGGGGAAAACGTTTTTTCAAAACTTAAATTTGAGTCAGGTGTTCATAGAGTGCAAAGAGTACCAGATACTGAAGCTAGTGGAAGAATTCATACTTCAGCAGCAACAGTAGCTGTTTTACCCGAAGTAGAAGATGTCGAAATAAATATTGATGAAAAAGATTTAAGGATAGATGTATTTAGAGCTTCCGGACCAGGAGGGCAATCCGTAAATACTACTGATAGTGCTGTTAGGATAACTCATATACCTACTAAGATTGTTGTTCAACAACAAGATGAAAAATCACAGCATAAAAATAAAGCTAAGGCTTTAAAAATTTTAAGAGCAAGAATTTATGATTATGAGAAAAGTAAACTAAAAAAGTCTCAATCTGAGACAAGAAAAAATCAAGTAGGCACCGGAGATAGATCTGAAAGAATAAGAACTTATAATTTTCCACAAGGTCGTGTAACTGATCATAGAATTAATTTAACATTACATAAATTAGAGCAAGTTTTATCAGGTGAGTCTTTAGATGAAATAATAAATAAACTTTTAGCAGAAGATAAAGATATCAAATTGGCAAACTTAAATTAAATTATGGAAACTGTAAAATCTCATTTAATAAAAAAAACTAAATTATTAAAAAATAACTCAATTGATCTTCCTAAACTTGAAGCAAGATTATTATTAGCAAAAGCTTTAAACAAAGATTTAAATTGGACTTATGTAAATTTAGAAAAAAAAATACCTAAAAAAAAAATTTTTGAATACGAGATTCTTATTAAAAAAAAGTTGAAAAAAATTCCTACAGCTTATTTATTAGGAAATAAAGAATTTTATTCTATGAATTTTAAAGTAAATGAAAATACTTTAATACCAAGACCAGAAACAGAAATTATTGTAGAAGAGATTAAAAAAAATTTTAAAAATAAAAAAAAATTTTTAGTTTTAGATTTAGGTACTGGGTCAGGTTGTATACTATTGTCAATTCTTAAAGAATTTAAAAATGCAATTGGAATAGGTATTGATAAATATTTAGAGACACTGAAAGTAGCAAGAATAAATAGCAAAAGAAACAATCTATCAAAAAGATCAAAATTTTTTAAATTAGACTGGATCCAGAAAGATTTTTTTAAACAAGTTCTAAAAATAAATAAAAAATTTAGTGGTAATGAAAAGTTTGATCTAGTTGTTTCAAACCCTCCTTATTTGTTAAAGAATGAAATAAATACTTTAATGCCAGAAGTACTTTATGAGCCTAAAGAATCTCTTTATGATAATAAAGATGGTTTAAGTTTTTATAAAAGAATTTTACCTAAAATTAATTCATTAGTTTCAGAAAATAGTTATATATATCTTGAAATTAATCCTAAGAATAGAAGAAATATAGAAAAGATTTGTAAAAGTAATAATATAAAAAATATTAATTATATTAAGGATTTATCTGGAAAATATAGGTTTGTTTTAATAAAAAATTAGTAAACACCTAAATTATCAAGCTTTCTATAAATTAAATTTTTTGTTTCAATAAACCTTTGCAATTCATCACCTTTTAGTTTTCTTCCAGAAGGTAATTTTAATTTTTGAGGATTTATCCTGATATTATTTTTTAGAACTTCATAATGTAAATGTGGTCCAGTAGAATTTCCAGTTGAGCCAACGTATCCAATAATGCTACCTTGTTTAACTCTACCACCAGGAGTTTTGTTAAATTTTGACATATGAGCATACGCTGTTTTAAAACCATTTGCATGTCTAATTCGAATGTATTTACCGTATCCTTTGTATCGTTGTTTCATTTCAATTATACCATCACCCGCTGCATAAATAGGCGTACCTGTAGGAGCAGCAAAGTCAACTCCTTGATGTTTTTTCATATAGCCTCTTATAGGATGTTTCCTCATACCAAATCCTGAAGATAAACGAGCGCCATCAATTGGTGTTTTCATTAAAAGTTTTTTTGCGCTTTTACCATTTTCATCAAAGTATTCGATTTTTCCTTTATCAGATTCAAATCTGTAAAGTTTTAAAGAACCTAGACTTTGCAATTCCAGATTTGCAAATAAAATTTTTCCTAAATTTTTGTTTGCTTTATTATATTTTATAAATTCTTCTTCGTATAAAATCTCAAAGTTATCATTTCTCCAAACATCTCTTTGAAAATCCACGCTAAAACTAAATATAGCTATCATTTCACTAATTGCTTTTTTATCTACCCCCGCTCTTAATCCAGATAAATATAAACTATCGCTTATAACCCCTTTTTTTTTGACTAATCTTTTTTGAGTTTTTTTACTGGTGATTTCAGCTACAAAATTTTCATCAATTTTTTCTAAATAGAAATTTTTATTAAATTCAAGTGGGATAAAAATTGAATTAATACTTTTATTATTTTTTTCTTTATTTTCATATTTTATAGTTATTTCTTTTCCTATTATAAGATTTTTCGGATCAAACTTTTTTTTTGTTTCTTTAATAACTTCAAAAATTTCTTGATTCTCAAAGCCAATTTTTTTTAATATTTTTTCTAATGTATCTCCAGGCTTTACATTAATTTTTAATGTAGGAGCTGCTTGTTTGACTCTTTTTTTAACTAATTCATTATTAAATTCATTTTTTTCATAAATTATTTCTACATTTTCAATTTTTGTATTCAGTTTGTTATTTTTGTTTTGAATTAGTAAAAAAAAGATGATTATTACAATAAAAAAAATGGCTAATTGAGTTATTAGTTTCTTTAATTTTAGACCTATGAATGTGTTAAATAGCATAATAAAATAGCATCAAAATTAGATTGACAAGAACCCACTATTAGTTATATAAAGTTATTACTTACACGACATTCAAAATATTTCAACCTTGATTTGTAAGGTATGATTGTTGTGCGTTTTTGGAACTGTTAAAACGTTGAAGGGATTTGTTGGCGACGAATTTTTTAGAATTCGATGCTTACAAATTTTTATATATAAACCTAAAATTTATATTGAGTTATTTGATGAGCTTCAAATTCTTCATAAGTTTTTTTTAACTTATAATTGAGAGTTTGATCATGGCTCAGAACGAACGCTGGCGGAATGCTTTACACATGCAAGTCGAACGAGTACTTTTTACGAGTGGCGAACGGGTGAGTAACGCGTGGGAACCTACCTTGAGGTAAAGAATAACTACAGGAAACTGTAGCTAATACTTTATGTGCCCTACGGGGGAAAAATTTATTGCCTTTTGAGGGGCCCGCGTCAGATTAGCTTGTTGGTAAGGTAATGGCTTACCAAGGCTATGATCTGTAGCTGGTTTGAGAGGATGATCAGCCACATTGGGACTGAGACACGGCCCAGACTCCTACGGGAGGCAGCAGTGGGGAATCTTGGACAATGGGGGAAACCCTGATCCAGCAATTCCGCGTGAATGATGAAGGCCTTAGGGTTGTAAAGTTCTTTTAGTAAGGAAGATGATGACGGTACTTACAGAAAAAGCTCCGGCTAACTCCGTGCCAGCAGCCGCGGTAATACGGAGGGGGCAAGCGTTGTTCGGAATTACTGGGCGTAAAGAGCGAGCAGGTGGTTCATTAAGTCAATTGTGAAAGCTCAAGGCTTAACCTTGAAATTGCTTTTGATACTGATGAACTAGAGTTTGGGAGAGGATAGTGGAATTCTAAGTGTAGAAGTGAAATTCGTAGATATTTAGAGGAACACCGACAGCGAAGGCAACTATCTGGCCCTTTACTGACACTCAGAAGCGAAAGCTTGGGTAGCAAACAGGATTAGATACCCTGGTAGTCCATGCTGTAAACGATGAGTGCTAGATGTTAGAAGTTTACTTCTAGTATCGAAGCTAACGCGTTAAGCACTCCGCCTGGGGAGTACGGCCGCAAGGCTAAAACTCAAATGAATTGACGGGGACCCGCACAAGCAGTGGAGCATGTGGTTTAATTCGACGCTACGCGAAAAACCTTACCAGCTCTTGACATGCTAAGTTATGAGTTTAAGAGATTAAATTCTTCAGTTCGGCTGGGCTTAGTACAGGTGCTGCATGGCTGTCGTCAGCTCGTGTCGTGAGATGTTCGGTTAAGTCCGGCAACGAGCGCAACCCTCATCTTCAGTTACTAACAGGTTAAGCTGAGGACTCTGGAGAAACTGCCGTTGGAAAAGCGGAGGAAGGCGAGGATGACGTCAAGTCCTCATGGCCCTTATGGGCTGGGCTACACACGTGCTACAATGGTAATTACAATAAGTCGCGAAATGGCAACATTGAGCTAATCTTTAA
>CACLKH010000012.1 GCA_902607475.1 uncultured Alphaproteobacteria bacterium
TATGGTCCAATTCAATTAAAAGAAATTAAAAAAAATGAAGTTAAAGAAATAAATATAAGTAAATATTTTAAAAAAATACCATGAGAATTATTTCAGGAAAATTTAGAGGTAAAAAATTAATAAAATTTAACAAAGAAGGTATTAAACCTACAACAGATAAAATGCGTGAATCTATATTTAATATTGTTATTAGTTATTTAAAAATTAATGAAAAAAATAATAATCTTTTTTTTGAAGAATTTAATGTTCTAGATATTTTTGCTGGTACTGGAGCATTAGGCTTAGAAGCAATTTCAAGAGGAGCAGAAAATGTAACTTTCATAGAAAAATCTAGAGACAACTTACGTGTTCTATATAAAAATATAGATCTTTTAAAAGTTAGTGAAAAAGTAAAAATAATTAAAAGAAGTATAAGAAAGGTAAAAAAAATTGATGGACAATTTGATTTAATATTTATGGATCCACCATATCAAATGGATTTAATTATTAAAAAAACTTTAAAAAAAATTTTAGATTTTAAAATAACAAAAAAAGAAACCGTGATTGTAATAGAATACGCAAAAAAGAAAAAAATAGTTATTCCTAAAGATTTTAAAATTATAAAAAAAAAAGACTATGGAAACAGTAGTATTGCTTTAATTAAATTAAAATAAAATTAAGTTTTAATACTTTTTTTCAAAATAAAAAAATAATAAAAAAATATTAATAATGAAATAAACATTAAAAAAGCTCCAAAATTATAAGGTGAGTTCTTACCAAAAAAATAAAAAAGATTACCCATTGCTAAAGGACTTAATATTCTTGCTAAACTTCCAACAGATTGCACAACACCAAATGAAGCTCCTATAATACCCTTGTTCAGATTTTTAGATAACAAACTATTTAATGAAGGATTTCCTAAGCCTACTGAAATACCCAAAATACCAAGAGCAATAGTTAAATAAAATAAATTTTGAGCTGATAAAGTAATAAAAAATAATCCTACTAACATTAAAAAACAACTAGTTATTAAAAGTTTTAATTCCCCAAACTTTTTAGTTAATTTTCCTATAAAAACACCTTGTATTAAAGCTACTAGCAATGCCGTAAAAGTAAAAGCATAACCTGTTTGCCTAGATGCCCAGTTCATCGCTCTTTCAGTCCACAAAGCAAAAGTTGTTTCAAAGCCCGCAAAAGAAAAAGTAATTAAAAAAGATAATATAATTAAAAATAGAAGTGCAGGAATCTTAAAAAGATCTATTAAATCTTTAAATGAATCAAGGAAATTTATTGAAATGAATTGTTTATTTCTTTTTTTTGGTTCAATCAATATAAAATAAGCAAGAATACAAGATATTATTGCTACTACAAAAGCAAAAAAGAATGGAGTTTTATAATCTATATTATTAATATCTCCTCCTCCAAAATAGCCGCCTATTACTGGCCCAAAAACCAAACCTAAACCAAAAGCTGCACCAATTAATCCCATACCTTTTGATCGATTCATTGATGAAGTAGTTTCAGTAACATATGCATTTGCAATAGCTGTAGTAGAACCGAATAAACCAGCAACTGATCGTGCAAATAAGACTAAAGCAAAGTTAGTAGCAAAATATAAAAGAAAATAAGAAATTGCAGAACCAATTAAACATAAAACTAATATTTTTTTTCTGCCATATATATCACTAATCCTGCCTAATATTGGACTAAATATAAGTTGCATTAATGAATAGCTTGCCATTAATAAAGTGACTTCATTAGGATTTGCTCCAAAATGTTCCGCATAATATGGGAGTAAAGGTATTATAATTCCAAATCCTAGAAGATTTGAAAATACGACCAAAAATAATGCATACATATTAATCTACTTTAATTTAATTGATTTTCCTTTATCAATCGCTGGCTGATCAAAAGGATTCAAATTATTTAAATAAGCTAAAATTATAGTTTCTAACATAAAATTCATCATTAAATATCCAATTTCAAATTCTGCGCATTTATTTAATATGATTGTTCTATAAGGTCTTTTATATTCATTTAAAAGTCTACAAACTTTTTCCATTTCAAAATCTAAAAGTTTATTTAAAGATTCTTTTTTTAAAAAAGATAATTTCTTAACTTTAGAAATTAAATTATTATTAATTTTTATTTGATCTTTCTGTTTTTTTAAAGTTATAAATGTTATTAGCTTATCTTTTGGACCTTCTAAAAAAAGTTGTAAAAGTGAATGTTGATCAGTAGCTCCCATTGAGTGGACAGGAGTAAAGCCTTTGTTTTTTTTTCCTAAACTTTCAGCTATTAATTGTTCATGCCAATATCCAAAATTTCTCAAACGCTCAGTATATGTTAATAAAACAGAAATATTAATTTTTGAATTTTGTGCTGCATAATGTAAGGCAGCACCTTCAGATGGGATTATTTGTTGTTTTTTTAAATATTCGTTTAATAAAGATAATGCACCTTTTGTTATATTTTGAACATTCAAACCAGAAATAGCTGCTGGCAATAGTCCTATTGGAGAAAAAGCAGAAAATCTTCCTGAAAGTTTGTTATCTAAATCTATAACTCCGATCGAAAAATCATTTGCTAAATTTCTTAGAGAACTGCTACCTTTTTTTGTAATTACAGTAAAATATTTTTCTATTTTTTGTTTTTGAAAACTTTCATTATATTTTGACAAAAAAATTAAAAATTGTACTAATGTTTCATTAGTTTCTCCTGATTTTGAAATAACAATTATTCCTGTTTTTTTTAAATTAATTTTTTTGAATAAGTCATTGAAATCTTGAAAGTCAATATTTTCTAAAAAAGTAATTTTTGGAAATTTAGGACTTCTTCCAAAAGTTCTATAAGCAATCTGAACGAAGGTACGTCCTGCTTTACTCGAACCTCCTGTTCCTAAAATAATTACATCTTTAAAATTTTTTTGATAGTACGAACCTAGTTTATTTAATTCTTCTTTTTGATAATTATTAAATTGATTAAGGAAAGACAAAAGAAGAGGTTCTTTAGATTTCTTAATTTGATCTATTATAAAATTTATTTTTTTTAAACTAGATTTAAATAAATCCTTTTTTATAACATTATCTACAAAACAACTATTTATATTATGCTTCATAAAAATAAACTAAAAGTTTTATATTTTACTTATATTTTTTAAATTAGATGGTTCCCCTATAACAAGAAAAAAAATTTGATTTTCATCTAAAATTTTACTAGCAATTTTTTTTATATCTTTTAATGAAACAGAATTTATATAATCATTTCTTTTTTCAAAAAAATCTGTATTCAAACCATCCATTTGCGTATTTAAAAGTATTGATGCAACTTTTTTGTTACTATCTAATCTTAGAACATAAGAATTAATTAGATAGTTTTTTGCATTTTTTAATTCCTCCTCACTCACACCTTCTTTTTTAACTTTCATTATTTCTTCTTTGATAATTTTAATAACTTTATCAACATTTTCATTACTAGTTTCTGCACCGCCAGAAAAAAAATTATATTTATCATATCGATATAAATAAGAATATACAGAATAAACTAATCCTCTTTTTTCTCTTATTTCAGTAGTAAGTTTAGAAAAAAAACCTCCACCACCTAAAATATAATTCATTACATATGCTGGGTAGAAGTAAGGATCATTTCTAGAAATACCCTCACCCGCAAACATAATAGTACTTTGTCTTAGATCTTTTTTATGTAAATAAATCTTAGGCTCAATCTTTTTTTTATGTATTGGAATGTTAGAAGTTATTTTATTTTTTTTATCAAATTTTTTAAAATATTTTTTTAAATATTTTTTTAATTCAGTTTCGTTTATATCCCCTGATGCTGCTACATAAAAATTATCTAATCTTAAATTTGTTTTTAAAAAAAGTTCTAAATCTTGTTTTTCTATTTTATCAATATCTTCTAATACGCCTAAAGTATCATATTTGTAAGGATGGCCTTCAAAAAGGACTTCTCTAAATATTCTGGAAGCAATTTCATCAGGATCTTTATAAGATTCTTCCAAAATTAATTTTATATTACCTTTTATTCTATTGACTTCCTCTAATTTAAATATTGGTTTAGTCAAAGCTAAATCTAAAAGTTGGAATGAAAGATCTAAATTTTCTTTTAAAGTGTAAAGATCTATATAAAAATTATCATGGCTTACACTAAAATTAAGTGTAATAGAATTGTCTGCTAATACCTTCTTAAATTCCTTAGCAGAATAATTGCCTGCTCCTTCATCTAAAAGAGATGCAGTTAAATTTGCTGTCCCTTTTTTTCCTTTAAAATCAATACCTGATCCCGCTTTAAAAGCAAATTTAATAGCAACGATCGGTAAGTTATTATTATTTACAAGCCATGCTTTTTTATCTTTGTAATAATTTACCTCTTTTACATCTAGTGCATTCAAACCACTAAAATTATGCAAAACAAAAAAAACTAAGATAAAAAAGAATTTTTTCATAATTTATTTTTCAATTGGTATTAAATAACCTGTTACAGATTTATTTAAATCAAAAATTTTTAATAAAATATTTTGTAAATCATTTATAGAAACTTTTTGAATATCATTAGGCCAATCAGTTATGTCTTTTAAAGAATATCCAGTAGATAATGAAGAGCCAAAAATTCTCATTCCCATATATAAGCTGTCTTGAGCAAAAATAATTTCGTTAACTAACCTTTTTTTAACTTTTGTTAATTCATCGCTACTTATAATTTTTTTTTCAATTTCAACTAAATATTTATCTAAATGAGATGCTATATCATTTAAAGTAACTTCTTTTTTTGGAACTATGCTTATCGTAAAACTAGTATCACCAAAACCGTCTGAATAATAATATGCTGATGCACTTGTTGCTAATTTTTTATTTTTTACAAATTCCTCAAATAACATGCCTGTTAATGGATTGCCAAAAATTTCAGCAAAAACTTCTAAAGCCAGTGCTTCTTTTTTTGATTTAGTATAGGTTGGAACTAAATAATATCTTTTAAAAACTGGTATTGCTGTATTTTTTGACTTTAGCACAACACCTCTTGGTGCATGTTGCGTTGGTTCGTTAGTCCATGATCTTTCATCAATTTTTGATGGTTTAATTGATCCAAAATATTTCTTAGCAACTCGAACTACTTCATCAAGTTTAACATCGCCACAAATAACAATTATAGCATTATTTGGAGCATAAAATTTGTCATAAAATTTCATAACATCATTTAAACTCAAATTTTTAATTTCATGTTCCCATCCTATGATTGGTCTTTTATAAGGATGATTCATATACAATGCAGCATTTATTTGCTCTGAAAGCAAAGCAGATGGGTTATTGTCGACTCTTGAATATCTTTCTTCAAGAACTACTGTTTTTTCATTTTCAAACTCTTTTTCAACTAATTTTATATTCTTCATTCTATCTGCTTCTAAAGACATAACTAATTCTAGTTTTGATTTATGTATTAATTGAAAATACCCAGTATAATTCTTACTAGTAAAAGCATTGTCTTTTCCACCATTTCGAGCGATTGTTTGTGAAAATTCTCCAGGCTTTAATTTATCAGTACCTTTAAATAATAAATGTTCTAAAAAATGAGCTATGCCAGATTTTCCATTTGGCTCATCTGCAGATCCAACTTTATACCAAATTGAATGAGCAATGGCAGGTACGCGATTATTTTCCAGTACAATAATTTCTAATCCATTTTCTAAAATATGATGTTGTGGCCTAAATTCAGCAAAAGCATCTTTTAAAAAAAAGATTATTATGAAAAATAAAAAAAATCTCATATTAAATAGATAAGAAAATAAAAATAATAAGTTAGTTTTTTTTAAAATAAAAGAAAGATTTTAATCTGAGTCGCCTTTAGATTCATTCAAAATCTGGGATCGTTTCATCTATAGTACTTGGAATATTTTCTTGATTAATAATATCTTCTAATAAAAATTCTTCTTCCATTGACAAATTTTTATTATTTCTAATTTCTGTTTGCTCAAAATTTGTAGTTCCACGTCCAATAAAATTATCTATCTTTTTTTGAGCATATATTTCTTGAGTTCCTGATTCAATTCTATCAAAATTATATGAGTCTGAAGGAACTGTTGCCCTATATGTTTTTTGCACTCTTACATTAACATTATTATTAGATTGTTTATTAGTTCTCGTTAAATTTGGATTGAAGCTTTCAAAACTTTGAATTTCACCTGTACTTTCTATATTTGTCATACTTGGTATTTCATCAGCAAATATATTTTCATCCTGACTTGTTTCATAAACAGGTTCATTTTCAAAATTACTTATATTATCAGCGTTATCAAGTGTTTCGAAATCATTATACGTTGGTATTGATTGTTGCTGGTTTGGATTTTCTGAATTAACGTCAAATTCTGGTGGAATTGCAAGTGGTGGACCTGATAAAACTGAACTTTCACTAACTTCTACTTCATCCTTCCCACCAATAATATTACATGAAGAAAGTAAAAAGATTCCAATCACACTATAACAAAATCTTTTTATATACATTTGAAAAGTCATTAATTATAAACTTAAGCAATATTATCCTTTTGGCTAGTAAAAATAGCAAAAATATATATAAAAGCACCAATTGTTATATAACTATCCGCAAAGTTAAATGCTGGCCAGTGAAAATTATTAATATGAATATCAATAAAATCAACTACTGCTTTATGGTTTAATCTATCAAGAAGATTTCCTATTGCACCTGAAACAATAAAAGCAAATGAAATACTTAAATTTTTATTTGTTGTTTTTAAGAACCATAAAATAAGAACTAATGAAATAGTTGTAGTGATTATAATCATAAAAAAATTTATATTCATAAAATCTGATAATATACCAAAACTTATACCTTTGTTCCAAACAGGTACAAAATTTAAATATTTATTGATCTCAATAATTTTTTGACTGTCAAAAATATTATTTAGCATCCATTTTTTACTTAATTGATCAAAAAAAATGAATATGGGAATTAAAATTAGTAATATTTTTTTTACTTTACTCATTTCTAATTACGCTCTGACATCTGTTACATAAATTTTGATTATTATTTACTTCTTTAGATATAACCCAACATCTTTCACACTTTGATCCATCTGATTTTTTAACCTTTACCTTGGTATTATTTATACCATCTAAAGAAAAAGTATCTCCAGATAATTTATCTACAATTTTTGCCGAAGAAACTATAAAAAGATCATTTAAATTTATATTATTTAAATAATTTTTTATTTTTTTTGAAACTGTAAGTTCAGTTGATGCTTCTAAACTTGAGCCTATTATTTTTTTTTCTCTTTCAATTTCAATTGCACTAGTGACAACTTTTCTAATATTTATAATTTCTCTCCATTTTTCTCCAAGATTTTTATCGCTCCATTTTTTATTAGTTTTAGGAAATATTCTTAAGTGTATACTTTCTTTATGATTAAAATTATTGGACAACCAAGCTTCTTCTACTGTAAAACAAAGTATAGGTGCAAACCAAGCTGTTAAAAAATCAAATATTATTTTTAAAGTTGATCTACAAGATTTTCTTTTTTGACTTGTTTTATCATCACAATACAAACAATCTTTTCTAATATCAAAATATAAAGAGGACAAATCATTTGAGCAAAAAATAAGTAGTTCTTTATATATTTTATGATAATTATTTTCTTTAATAGAATTTTTTATAATTGTATCTACTTCCCATATTCTAAATAAAATATATTTTTCTAAGTCTGGCAAATTTTTATAATCTATTTTTTCTTTATCTTTAAAATCTTTAAGATTTCCAATTAAAAAACGAAGTGTGTTTCGGATTCTTCTATAAGAATCAACTTGTGATTTAATTATATTTTGATCAACCTTTATATCTTCAAAATAATCAGAGGCAACTGCCCATAATCTTAATATATCTGTTCCATATTTATTAATTATTTCATTAGGTGAAATAACATTTCCCTCTGATTTTGACATTTTTTTTCCTTTTCCATCAACAACAAAACCATGTGATAAAATACTTTTAAAAGGCGCCTTGTTCCTTGTTCCACATGATTGTAACAATGATGAATGAAACCAGCCTCGATGTTGATCGGATCCTTCTAAATATAAGTCTGCTGGCCATTCTAAGTCTTTTCTGTCTTCCAAAACATATGTATGACTTGACCCACTATCAAACCATACTTCTATTACATCTTTAACTTGAATAAAATCATTTTTATTATATTTCTTTCCAAGAAACTCGGCTGGATCTAAATCAAACCATGAGTCGCTTCCTTTTTTTTCAAAAATTTTAGCAACATTTTCTATAATATTTTTATCAATTAGTGGTTCGTTTGTTTTTTTGTTAATAAATATTGGAAGCGGTACTCCCCAAAATCTTTGTCTTGATATGCACCAGTCTGGTCTATCTTCAATCATAGAGGTAATTCTATTTTTTCCTTTTTTAGGAAAAAAATCAATTTTTTTAAGAGCATCTAATGCTTTTTTTCTTAAATTTTCTTTTTCTAAAGAAATAAACCACTGAGTTGTATTTCTAAAAATTAATGGTTTTTTTGAACGCCATGAATGAGGATAACTGTGAAAAATATCTTTTTTATATAAAAGTTTTTTATTTTTTTCTAGAAGTTCAATAACTTTTTCATCAGCTTTAAAAACATGTATCCCTTTTAATAAAGGAACTTCTTCATAATAAATTCCGCTTTCATTAATAGTTTTTGGTACATCAATATTATTTTTTTTTGCCAAATTAAAATCATCGAGTCCATGTCCTGGCGCTATGTGTACAATGCCTGTTCCTTCTTCTTTAGTAACAAAATCTGCTGCTAATAAAGGAACCTTAAATTTGTATCCAAAATCATTTAAAGGATGTTTGCAAATAGTTTTTTCAAGTATTTCTCCTTTAAAATCATTAATTTTTTCTATTTTTAGTTCAGTATCATTTTTTAATTTGTCAATTAGTTCGCTAGCAATTATAAAATGTGTGTCAGAAGAATTTTCTTTTACTAAACTGTATGAAAAACCTTTATTAAAAGCTAAAGCTCGATTTCCTGGAATTGTCCAAGGAGTTGTAGTCCATATTAAAATATTAACATTTTTTTTATTTTCTATTTTTAAATTTGTTTTATCTATTGGAAATAAAACATAAATTGCATTATCTGAGCGATCTTTATATTCTATTTCAGCATCAGCTAGAGCTGTTTTCTCAACTACTGACCACATCACAGGTCTAGAGCCTTTATAAAGCGATCCATTTAATAAAAATTTTCCGATTTCTCTAATTATTTGTGCTTCTGCTTTATAAGACATTGTTGAATAATAGTTTTCCCAATCTCCCAAAACTCCAAAACGTTCAAATTCTTTTTTTTGAATTTTTATCCAATATTCTGCAAATTCACGGCATTGATTTCTAAATTCTTTAATAGAATTTTTTTTTTTTTCATCTCCTTTTTTTCTTAGTTCCTGTTCAACTTCCCATTCAATTGGTAATCCGTGGCAATCCCATCCTGGAATAAATGCAGCATCTAAACCTTGCATTTGTTTTGATCTAATAATTATATCTTTCAAAATTTTATTCAACGCATGTCCCATATGTAGATGACCGTTTGCATATGGAGGTCCATCATGTAAAGTAAATTTCTTTTTTTTTTTTGATTTATTTCTTAATTTTTCATACAGTTTTTCTTTCTTCCATTTTTCAAGAATTTTAGGTTCATTAGTTGGCAAACTAGCTTTCATGCTAAATTCGGTTTCAGGTAAAAAAAGTGTATCTTTATAATTCATTTACTTTTATTTAAAATTTTTTTTGCCAATAAGATATCTTTTTCTATTTGTTTTTTTAATACTTTAATATTAGCAAATTTTTTTTCTTTTCGTAAAAACGCTAATAATTCCACAAATATTTTTTTTTTGTACAAAAAGTTTTTAACATTAAAAAAATGATTTTCAAAAAATACCTTTTTTTCATTAAATGTTGGTCTATTTCCAATATTGGCTATACCAAAATATTTTTTTTTCTTATTCTTTTCAAAATAACTTTTAGTTACGTATACACCTTTCATAGGTAGAACATAATCATTTAAAATAAAATTTGCTGTTGGATAACCTAATTTCTTTCCCCTACCTCTTCCTTTAATAATTTTTCCCTCTAATAACCAATTTCGCCCTAACATTTTTTTTACAATATTATATTTTCCTAATTCTAAATTCTTTCTAATAAAAGTTGAATTAAATGTTATTTTATTTGAACTAATAATCGGCTTAATAATTTTTAAAGTATATAAATATTTTCTAGATAATTTTTCTAAAAGATGTACATCTCCTTTTCTTTTAAAACCAAACCGAAAATTATATCCAACAACAATAAACTTTGGTCTAAAGTTAACTAATTTCTTAACAAAATTTTCAGGTGATAATTTATTAAAATTTTTATTAAATTTCAAAAAAATTAAATAATCAATTCCTAATTTTTTTATCTCTTCAATTTTTGTTTCTTCACTTGTTAATTTAAAAGGTTTATAATTTTTTTTTAAAAAAACACTTGGATGTGGTTTAAAAGTAATCACAACTGACTTCAAATTTTTCTTTTTAGATAATTTGACAATTTGTTTAATTATTTTTTGATGTCCCCTATGTACTCCATCAAAATTACCAATCGTTAAAACAGTATTTTGTTCTTTTATTGCTGAGTATCCATTTAGGATTTTCATATTAATTTATTTCTTTTGTGGTGGTATAACTACGGCTGTACCATCTAAAACTATTTTATTTTTTACAAAACATAGCGTTTTAAGCTGGCACCATTTTTTTTTTAAAATTATTTTTTCTACTATTATTTTAATTTTTACAACATCATTAATTTTTACAGGTCTTTTAAATTTTAAATCTTGAGATACATAGATTGTTCCATTACCAGGAAATTTATTCCCTATCACTGATGAAATAAAAGATGCAATTAACATTCCATGGGCAATTCTTGATTTAAAAATAGTATTTTTTGCAAATTTTTCATTCAAATGAATTGGGTTTCTATCTCCTGAAGCGCTTGAAAATTTTTTGATACTTGCATCTGTAACTTTTATACTATCTGTATAAGATTGGTTTTCTTTTAAATTATTAAAATATATTTTTTTTACCATTGATATAAAAAAAGAAAAATTATTAAAACAATTTTATTAAAATTAATGTAATATTATATTTAATTAATTTTTAAACAACACAAACTCAATGAATTCAACAAAAATTATTTTTCTTTTATTTTTAATTGCTTCGTGTAGTCAAAATTTTAATACTTCTCAATTTAATAAACAAACTCCAAAATATAAAATTTGTCTTCAAGATGCTAATCGTAATATTGAAAAAAATATCAATATTAATCAAGATAGAATTGATATGCTTCAAACTGATGATACTATGATTGATTTGTATAACATTGAGAATGATATAGATGAAATGAAGTTATCACAAAGAAGAGTTAAAATGATTGAAGATTGTATGAAATAAAAATAATGAATTAATTATCATGTTTTTTTAATGGAATTAATAGAATTCATAAACTTAAAAAATCTGGATTTAATGGCAAAAGGAGGTCCTGTAATGATTATTTTACTTGGCTTTTCCGTTTTTGCTTTTGCAATAATTTTTGCTAAATTATTACAATTTTTTTCAATTGCTTTATCGGGCACTAAAAAAATAGAGAAAATTCTTTCAAAATTACGGAATACAAATCCAAAAAAACTTCTAATTGAAATACAAAAAATAAAACACCCAATGGCAAGGATAATAGAAGTAGTTATTGTAACAAAAAAAGATAGGAGGTTCGATAAAGAATCAAGAGAAGCAGAAATTTCAAGAATTATATCAATTGAAATTAGAAATTTAGAAAATTATCTTGGTGGGTTAGAAGTAGTCGCAAGTATTAGCCCACTACTTGGATTATTTGGAACCGTGCTTGGTATGATAAAAGCTTTTTTAAATTTAGAAAAAGCAGGTTCTCAAATTGATCCGGCTTTATTAGCCGGTGGAATATGGGAAGCACTTTTAACTACAGCTTTTGGCCTTGCAATTGCAATACCTGCATTAACAGCTTATCATCTTTTTGAAAACAAAATAAGTAATACAAGAGATAAAATAAATGATACTGTTGTAAGAACAAACACCCTTCTTAGTTTTAAAAAGTAAAAAAGTTTGAAAACTCACAATTTTTATCAAAAAGAAGAAAAGGAATTAATATCTATAAATATTACTCCCTTAATAGATATTGTTTTTCTTTTACTTGTTTTTTTCATGCTTGCTACTTCATTTATTCAAAAAAGTACAATTGAAGTAAATTTAAGTAGTGGAAAAACTGTTGAAATTGAAAATCAAAAAAACTCTGTAGTGCTAATTTTAAATAAAAAAGGCCAGATTTATTTAAATAAAAAATTAATTAATATTTCTAACATTAGAAATGAAATAACTAATATTATTGAAAAAAATCCAAAACACAAAATTTTAATAAAAAGTCATAAAAAAATAGCTGTGCAAAAAGTAATTAGATTAATAGAAGAAGTGCGTTTGGCAGGAACAGATAATATTAAATTAATAAATTTAGAAAAATAATGTCCTCAAAAAAAAAAATAAAGCAAATAAATTTAATTCCATTAATTAATATTATTTTTTTAATGTTAATTTTTTTTATGTTAGCAGGAACAATTACTACGATTGATCCATACAAAATAAAAGTTCCAGAATCTATAATAAAAAATGACCCTTTAACTCCTTTTCTAACAATTATTGTAAAAAAAAATGGTGAAATATTTATTGATACTAAAAATAGAAAAAAAGAATTGCAAAAAAGGAATTATTTAGAAATTTTAAGAGCAAGAAAACCTAACGAAATATCTTTAAAAATAGATTCAGAGACTCCTTCTGAATATTTTTTAAAAATTTTAAAAATATTAGAAAATGAAAAAATAAAAAAAGTAGTGATAGAAACAAACTACGTAAAACAATAATAAATGGAAAAAAAAACTAATATATGGAATATAAATTTTGCGTTTCTACTTTCTATTTTTCTACATGTTTATTTAGTTTTTTTTCTTAACGAATCTGATTTCAATTTTCAAGATAAAAAAGAAAGAGTTACTATAACTTTATCAGCAATTGGTACAATGGAAGAAGCACCTAAAGAATCAATAAAAAAAGAAAAAATAAAAATAAAAAAAAAACCTGAAATTAAAAAAATTGAAAAAAAATCTAAAGAAGAAATCAAAAAGAAAATTGATATTAAAAAAACTTTACCACAGGAAAAATCAATTGAACAAAAAAAAATAAAAGAAGATGCCAAGGGTGGAACTTTAAAAGGAATTGAGGGAGGAATATCAAAAGAAATTATAAATCAATATGTTACACAAGTTTACAAATTAATAGACGCAAAAAAAAAATATCCTAGACAGTCATTAATGAGAAGCGAAGAAGGTATAGTATTACTTGAAATAGTTATTCTTAATAATGGACAATTAAAAAGTGTAAAATCTATTAAGGCAAAATTTCAACGTTTAGTAGATTCTAGTTTTGATGCTGTTGAAGCAGCCGCTCCATTTCCAGTGTTTCCAAAAGAAATAACAAAAAAAAGAATGATTATTCAGGTTCCAGTAATTTATAAAATTAGATGAAAATTAGTTTTTCATATGGTGTCTTGCGTTGACAGGTTTAACTAAAAAATTAGCAATTAATGCTATTCCAAGCAAACACGCCATCACTATCATTGTTTTATTATAAACTTGACTTGTAGGATCAGGTGTGCCTGCTGGTAAAATTTCCAATAAATTTTGGATTGTTACAGTTTTAGCTTTTACAAGTTCGTCCAAACTATCTATGCTTGCACCAAATTTGTCTAAAAAAGTTTGTGGATCAACTTTAGCCGCTAAGTCGTTAATAGCATTATTGATTGAACTACTCCTAAGAGACGTTATTATAACAGGACCTAAAACACCTGCGGTACTCCAGGCTGTTAATAATCTTCCATGAATACCACCAACATATCTTGTACCAAACATATCAGCAAGATAGGCGGGTATTGTTGCAAAACCTCCTCCATACATTGTAAAAATAATTAAAGTAGCTCCATAAAATAAAATTAACCAAACAATAACTGGCGCAATATCAAATGTTTGAGCTGAAATAGGAATAGAAGAATATAAAATTATTCCAAGTATAAAAAAACAATAATAAGTATTTTTTCTTCCTATATAATCCGATGCACTAGCCCATATAATACGACCGGCCATGTTAAAAATACTAATTAGCATAACGTACCAAGTAGTAAAAGCACTTGTAACAATTAAAGCCGCTTTCTTTTGAAATATTTCAGTAATCATCGTTTTAGCTACACCCAAAACACCTATTCCTGCTGTAACGTTAAAGCATAAAATTACCCACAAAAGATAAAATTGTGGCGTTCTTAATGCTTCATCAATATGAACATGTTTGGTTGTTATCATTTTTTTCTCAATCTCTGCATCGCTTGGAGGTTTCCATCCTTTTGGTGCCCAACCTTCTGCTGGAACTCTATAAGATAGAGCTGCAATAGTCATAACTACAAAATATATTAGACCAAGAGTAAAGAATGTTTCTGAAACACCTACTGAACCAGTGCCAACTAAATAAACACCAACATCGCCAGGGATAATCATATTCGCAACGTCATTTGCACCTACAACTACAACTTCTTTTAATCCTTCAGCTGTTTCAGCAAATCTTTTTCCTGCTTTTGTAATTAAATCTGACTCTGTAATATTTGATAAAAGTTCTGGTGCTTTATAATAGTATTGAATAAAAAAATCTTTAATTCGTGCTCCAAAAAAAGCACCGCCGCCAAATCCCATTATAGCCATACCAGTTGCCATACCTCTTCTATCAGGAAACCATCTAATTAATGTAGAAACTGGCGATACATATCCTAATCCAAGCCCGCAGCCTCCTAAAACTCCATAACCAAGGTAAATTAACCAAAGTTGATGATTAATAATACCTACACTTCCAATTAAGAAACCTCCTCCCCAACAAAAAGCAGCAACTAATCCGACCATTCTTGGTCCAACTTTTTCGAGCCATGTCCCAGCAAACGCTGCTGCCAGCCCTAAAAATACAATTGCAGTTGAATAAATCCAAACTACTTCTTTAAGCGCCCAATCATCAGCAGAACTTGCTACAACGCCAATAGCTTTAATCAATGCTGGGTTAAATATACTCCAGGCATAGACAGAGCCTATACACAAATGGATTGAAACTGAAGCAACAGGAACCCACCATCTATTAAATTTGGGTTTTGCAACAATTTGTTCTTTTAATAAAAGTTTACCAAAACCACTTTCCGTAAATCCTATAATTTTAAAAAGTTTTATAACTGAAAAAATAAAAGTAAGCCCTATTAGAACAGCTACTGTAATATTTTGCCACAATGTAAGTTGTCCTAAATCCAAACCCATTTTACCTAGTTATACGCTCTCCTCTACAAAAAAAGAAATTTAAATATACCAAAGATTTATGACAAATGAATTAAAAAAATGATTTTATTTACAGTATGAATTAATAAGAGATTCGATAATAATTTTTGATGCGTCTAAATTCTCTTTATTTGGATTTTCTTTTACATATTTAATAAACACATCTTTATGCCTTTGCAAATTTAAGACGCTAGGTAAGCATAAATCTGACAATTTTTCATTATTTTGTGACTTAATTAGCTGATATGTGTTTATAGTTGACTGAATATATCTAATACACGATACTTCTTTTTTTGCTTTTTGTTGCACTGCTGTCTCGCCAGGTATCCACGCCTCACATTCAAATATTAATTCTTTTGCTGTAAAAGGATATGTAATATTCTTTAAACTTTTTGAATATATTGGAGCTAGTGTTAGTAAATAAATAAACAAAAAAAAAATAATTCTCATAACTTACCTTGCAAAAAAAATAAACGCATTCGCATGAAAATTTGGACCATGATCAATTCTATGATTTTTATTACCATCAAAGAATTTTAAAGGTGTTAGAGTCTCGCCAATCAAAGCAAAACCTCTATACCCTAAATTAAGAATTTTATTAAGTGCTTTTTCTATAGGCTCAGAAATATATCTTTCTTCAATTTCAATAAGCAAAGTTGGTTTATATTCTTCAATTAATTTTTTTGCACCTTTTAAAACTTTAAGTTCAACTCCTTCAGCATCAATCTTTATAAATCCAACATTTTTTAATTTTAAATCATCAATCTTTTTTGTTTCTACTTTTAATTTACCAAAACTTTTATCTAACTTTACATTACGAATTGATCCACCTTGATTTGAATATCCTTTTTTTCCTTTTGGTATTTTTAAAAAATCAAAAGATGATTTATCAGAAAGTGCATATGGAAAAACTTTAACATTTTTATTTACAGTTTTTTTTAAAATTTTGTAAGATTTTGGATTTGGTTCAAATGCATAAACAATTTTTGAATATTTTGATATAAAATAAGTATATACCCCTTTATATGCTCCAACATCTAATGAATTAAGATTTCTATTAATAAGATATTTTAAAAACTTTATATCTGTTCTACCTTTTATCCATTCTTTCAAAACTAATCTTCTGATGTATAATTTATGTGGAATAATTATATGTTTTATTTTTTCTTCAAAACTAGTTGGCGGTATCCAATTATCTTTATTTTTTAGTAAATTCATTTTGATTAATAAAAATATAAATACTTCATTACTTACAATTTTAATTGTTGCTACAATAGTAGTTTTTTCAAGAAATTTTTATAATGAAATATTACAAAAATATTTAAGTAATCCAAATTTTTTTCAAATTTTTTTTTCTGATTTCTATTTAATTTATGCAGGCTCTGAAATATTAAATCAAGGTAATAATCCTTACAAAGAGTGGTTAGATAGACATAATAGTCCTTTTTTTAACCCTCCAATAGTTTTTCATTTTTTTAAATTTATTACTAATTTTGAATATTTAATTACTGTAAAATTTTGGTTCTTTTTTTTATTCTTATCTTTTATTTCTATTCCAATCGTACTTTTTAAAATTTTTAAATTAAATTTAAAATTTTTTTATATTTTTTTAATATGTTTTGGAGGTCTTGCTCTCTCTGTTTTTTTTACCGGTAATTTATCTATTATTTTAAATGGATTTTTTGCGATTAGCCTATTTTTCTTAAGTAAAGGTAAAGATCATTTTTTCTACTTATTTCTATCAATACTTTCATTAATTAAATTTCCATATTTAATTTTTTTTGGAATACCATTTTTGATAAGAGGTTTAAAAAAAGAAGTTTTTATAAATACTTTTTTTTATTTAATTTTCATTACTTCACTTTATTTAATTTCATTTTATCAAAATAGCGAACTTTTTATTAGTTGGATAAACTCTCTCGAATTCTCTAAATTCATTGGTGATAAAGGTGATTTTGGTAGAGGATTATTTAGAATATTAGATAATTATTTTTTTTCCGGGAGTTATTTAAATTATATTTGTTATTTTTTAATTTCTGGAAGCTTATTTCTTTTTTTAATATTTTTATTTAAAAATTCAAAAATTTTAAGTAATAAAAAAAATAAAAGCCTAGCTATTGCTTTTAGTATTATTACTCTTTCAATATTTCTTCCAAGACTAAAAAGTTATGATGTATTAATCACTATTCCATGTTTATTTTTTATAATAGAAACTTTAAATTTTAAAATTTCTAAATCTTTAGATTCATTAATAAAATTTCTATTATTTTTAATGTTATTTTGCTGGACAAGTCCATATGCGCCTATATGTTTGTACTCAATAATATTTATTATATTTGCCACAGATTTAAAATTTAACTTTATAGAAAAGAAATAAAAAATTATAATCTAAATTGTTTTTGGGCGTGTGCTGGAATTGGTAGACAGGGTGGTCTCAAAAACCACTGGTGGCAACACCGTGACGGTTCAAGTCCGTCCACGCCTACCATTAAATGAGTTATTAAATGATAAGAAATATCTATGCAAAAATAATAGAAATATCTAAAAAAAAATATGCTTTACCTTTTCTATTAATTGTTGCTTTTTTAGAAAGTTTTATTTTCCCTATTCCTCCTGATATTTTTTTAATTTTTTTAATATTAGCACAAACAAATAAAGCATTTTATTTAGCATTTTATTGCACAGTTTTATCTGTAGCTGGCGGAATCTTAGGTTATTTTATTGGTAGTTTTTTCTTTGATAGTTTAGGTCAAGGTATTTTAAATTATTATAATTTAAATGATAAATTCCTAACTTTTTCACAAAATTATAATGAATTTGGCACTTTAATTGTTGCTGCAGGTGGTTTTACACCTATTCCCTACAAATTAATAACTATATTTAGTGGTTTTGTTAAAATGGACTTTTTTGAATTCACTATTGCATCAATTTTTTCTAGAGGAGCTAGATTCTTTTTAATTGCAAGTTTATTGTATTTCTTTGGTAAAAAAATAGAAGAAGTACTAATTAAAAAATTTGGATTAATTAGTTTAATATTATTTCTAATAATCTTAATTACTTACTTTATAATTAAATACTTAGCTTAATTATTTTAAAATGATTTTAGATAATAGTAATTTTTTAAATTTATTTTTTTTACTTTTTAGTGGACTTATCTTATTAATTGTTTATTACCTGGAATTTTTTGTAGGGGTTGAACCATGTAAATTATGCATCTATCAAAGATTTCCATATTTTATAGTTATTTTATTAGCAAGCTCTTCTTTACTAATTAAAAACCTAAAGATTAAAAAACTTACATTTATTTTTTATATTTTAATTTTTTTTATAAGTCTAATTATGTCATTATATCATTTTGGAATTGAAAAAAATTTGTGGAATGCTTTAACAGGTTGCGAAGCAACTATAAAGAGTTTTGGTAATAGTAATAATTTGAAAGAATATTTATTAAACAAAAATTATGTTTCTTGTAATAACGTTTCATTTAAATTTTTAGGAATATCTCTTGCTGGATACAATGTAATTATATCTTTTATTTTACTCGTTATTTCTACAATTGGATTAAGAAAAATAATAAATTAAGGTTCTAGCTCAGTATCCCAGTATAAAAAATCCTTCCAACTATCATGCAAATAGTTTGGAGGATATTTTTTGATTTTTTTTTGTAAAAAAGAAATGGAAGGTTCAAAAGGTTCTTTACTAATAAATAATTTCATTTCCTTTAAAGTCTTGTTACCTTTTGATGTATTACACTCGGAACACGCAGTAATTACATTGCCCCATGTTGTTTTACCACCTTTTGATTTAGGCAATATATGATCAAAAGTTAAATTATTTTTTGCACTACAATATTGACATTCAAATTCATCTCTAAGAAATACATTAAAACGTGTAAAAGCTGGTTTTCTTGAACATATAACATATTCTTTAAGCGCAATAACGCTTGGTATTCTTATTTTTAAAGAAGGAGAACGTACAATTTCATTATACTCAGAAACTACTGAAACTTTTTCTAAAAAAACAGCTTTAATACTTTCTTTCCAATTACAAATTGACAAAGGAAAATAACTTAACGGTTTATAATCAGCGTTTAGAACAAGTGTTTTGAAACTCATATATCTAAAATAATAAACATTATTAAAAAAGCCAAATTATTATTAACATTTTAATAAATATTTAACAAGAAAGTTCTGACCAATTTCTAAACCTTCTTGATTTATGCTGTGACCTAAATTTTCTATTAAATGTGTATTAACATCTATATTGCTATCCTTTAAAACTATTTCAGTTGCTTCCATCATTTTTTTTGGGACAACTTCGTCTTCTTTACCATGAACTAAACAAACATTTGGCTTTGAATTTATTTCAATTTTTCCACTTTTTGTTAAAATAACTCCACCTGAATATCCAAGAACACCTCTTATTTCTTCTTTGATTGTTAAAGCTAAGTTTAATGCAATCATTGTTCCTTGACTAAATCCAACTAATATTAAATCTTTATAATTAAGATTATGATCTTTAAGTTTTTTTTTAAGAAAAGTAAGAACTATTGGTTTAACTAAATCTATTTCTTTAAGTATCCTTGTTTGATCTCTATCTTCTAAATCAAACCATTGTCTACCGGATGGAGCTAAATTGTATGGATAAGGAGCATGCAATGAATAAAACTTAGTTTTTTCTAAAATTATAGACCAATGTTTTGCTAATGGAATTAAATCAAAAGCATCAGCGCCTATGCCGTGCAACAAAACAACTAATGAATTAGTTTTGATGGCTTGATTAGGAAATTCTTCATATTTCAAATCTTGCATTTTATTTTGTATTAATACTTTTTAAATCTTTTTAAATATTCTGGAAGTATTAATTCTAAAGATACAGGGTTAATATCTAAATATCTGAAAGTATAATTGGTATTTAAAACAATGTTATCATTATCCAAAAGTTTAATTTGGTCTTCTGTTAATAAAGGATTGGGTAATATTTGAAAAAATTTAGCCATTAAAATAGCTATTTTTCTAGGAATATAAATTAATATCCTTTTACGATTAATGGTTTTTAATAAAATTTGTAATAACTCTTTAAAAGAAAAAATATCTGGTCCTCCGAATTCAAATATTTTATTTTTTATATTTTTTTTTAAAATTTTTATTATCCCTTTACAAACATCTTCTACATAAACTGGTTGAAACTTTGTTTTACCCCCCATGATTAAAGGCAATAATGGACTAAATAAACTCATTTTTGCAAATTTATTGAAAAAATCATCTTCAGGGCCAAAAATTAAACCAGGTCTAATAATTAAAAATTTTTTTAAATTTTTTTCAATGTACTTATCAGCATCAAACTTACTTTTAGAATATAACGAATTTTCAAATTTGTTAACTCCAAGCGCAGAAACTTGTATAAAAAAATTTTTATTTAATTTTATATTATTTACTATTCGTTTAACAAAATCATAATGTATTTCAAAAAAATCATTTCTTTTTTTTTCATATAAAATCCCAATTAAGTTTATGACAATATCTGAATCTTTAATTAAATTTTTTAATTTTTCATTATCTGATATATCAAATTTAATTAAATTTATTTGACCAACATCTCCCAAAGGTTGTAAAAAGTATCCTTTTGCCGGATTTCTTGTAGGTACTTTAACAATAAAGTCATTATCACATAAATATTTAATTAAATGTCTTCCAAGGAATCCTGTACCTCCAAATACCGTTACTTTTAAATTTCTTAAATAGTCCATTAATTAATAAAGTAATTTTTTTTAAAAAAAAATATTGATTTTTTTTTGAAAAATGCCACATCATAACATGGCCCAAAAAGTTAAAAATATCAAATTATATAAAAACGATCTACCAATAAATATTAAGTTTAAAGGTTCAATTGCCTTAGATACTGAAACTATGGGGTTAAATATAAGTAATGATAGACTTTGTTTAATTCAAATTTCAGATGGAAGTGGCGATTCATATATAGTTCAATTTCTAAAAAATTGTTATGATGCTCCAAATCTAAAAAAAATTCTTGATGATGAAAGTATTCTAAAAATTTTTCATTATGCTAGATTTGACGTAGCAATTATAAAAAAAAATTTAGGAATTATGTGTAAACCAATTTATTGTACAAAGATAGCTTCAAAATTAGCAAGAACTTTTACTGATAGACATGGTTTGAAAGACTTATGCAAAGATCTTTTAAAAATAGATCTAAATAAACAAAGTCAAACTTCAGATTGGGGAAATGAAAATTTAACTGAAAATCAATTAGTATATGCTGCTAATGACGTTCTTTATTTACATGAAATAAAAAATAAGCTTGATAAAATAATAGAACGTGAAGGAAAACAACATCTTGCTAAAGCTTGTTTCAAATTTCTTGAAACACGAGCAGAGTTTGATTTACTAGGATGGCAAGATAAAGATATTTTTGAACATAAATAATAAATATTTATAAAATAAAAATGTCAAAACAAATTATTAAAATTGCTAAGAAAGTTATTACTGATGAAATTAATGGTTTAGAAATTTTATCAAAAAAAATAGATAAAAGTTTTGTAAAAACCATAAATATTTTAAAAAAAACTAGTGGTAAAATTGTTGTAACCGGTGTCGGTAAAAGTGGTATTATTGCAAAAAAAATTGCTTCAACTTTATCGTCTACTGGTACACCATCACAATTTGTACATTCAACCGAGGCTAGCCACGGTGATTTAGGGATAATTAATAAAAAAGATGCAGTGTTAGCATTTACTTTTTCCGGAAAAACAATTGAACTAAATGATATTTTTATTTTTTCAAAAGAAAAAAAAATTCCATTAATAACTATTACTGGAAAATCAAATTCCAAACTAAAAAATATTTCAACAACATGTATAGAAATATCAAATTTAAAAGAGGCCTGTCCTCTTAATTTAGCTCCGACAACATCAACTACAGTTATGTTAGCATTGGGAGATGCTATTGCAGTTTCTTTAATGATTAGTAAAAAATTTACAAAAAAAAATTTTTATATTAATCATCCTGGGGGTCAATTAGGAAAAAAATTATTACTAGTAAAAAACATTATGCATTCTGGTAAAAAACTACCTCTAATAAAAGAAAATGTCCCAATGACAACCGCAATTATTGAAATGACTAAAAAACGTTTTGGTTGTTTAGGAGTGATATCAAAAAATAACAAACTTGTTGGAATTATAACAGATGGTGACTTAAGAAGACATATGAGCAATGGTATTTTAGAAAAAAAAACTTCTTTTATAATGACAAAAAATCCTAAAACTGTAAACGGAGATATTTTTGCAATTGAAGCCTTAAATATAATGAAAAAAAACAAAATTACACAGGTCTTTGTTACAAAAAATAATAAACCAATTGGTATACTTCATATCCACGATTGTATAGAATTAGAATTAGCTTAATTTCATTAATTTGATTGCTAATGATAAAAAAAAACATTCTAAATTTATTTAGTATTAAACGAAGTGCGAATAATTACGAAATATCACAATTTATAAGAAAACTTTATTATAAATTAGTACCATTTATTTTAAGTATTTTTTTTATAACAATTTTTTTTTGGCCTTCAATATATACTACTTATAATATTAAAAAACCTGTATTAGAAAACCAAGAAAAAACACAAAAATACTCATTTCAAGGAATTGATGAATTTAATCAACCTTTTTTCTTACAAGCAAACAAATATCAAAAAATAATTAATAATGAAAACAAGTTATTATTTGAAAAACCAAATGCTGAGATAAATTTAAGAAAGGGAAAATGGTTAACAATGATTGCTAATAAAGGAATTTTTGATATTGAAAAACAAACTTTAGAATTAATGGGAGATGTCTTATTTTTGCATAGTGATGGACAACAAATTGATACAAATAATGCGGTAATAGATTTAAAAAAAGCAACAATTTACGGAAATAAAAAAATTTTTGGAAAAAACGAAACTATTAATTTTTCATCAGAAGGATTTAAAGTAGTCAGAACAGGTAAAATTTTTCAATTACTTGGAAAAAGTAAAATAAAAATTAAAAATATTAAATAATTAAATTTATTTATGATAATAAAAAAAATTTATCTTCTTTTTTTTATATTAACTTTCATTATGTTAAATTACAAAAATATTTCTGCAGCTCCTTTATGTTTAGAAGAAGAGAATAATATAGAAAATAAAGAAATCGTAAGTAATGAAAAATTAGCAAAGGAAAATAACAATTCTATAGAAAACAAAAGTGTTAATTTAGAAAATAATAATAACAATGATGATGAGGAAAAAGAAACAGAAATAGAAATATCTGCTGATGATAAAATAGAAGTAGATAATGAACAAGGAGTAATGATTGTAACGGGAAATGCTTTTGTTAAAGAAGGTTTAACTTCACTTCAAGCTAGTACTCTAACTGCATTTACATGTGAAACAAAAAACGGAACTACAAAAATTTTACAAATTAATGCTGACCACAATGTTGTGATTGTATCAGATCAAGGAAAAGCATTTGCAGAAAGAGGAATATATTTTGTTGAAGATAAAATTATTGAACTTTATGAAAATGTAAAATTAGAAAAAGAAGGAGATATACTTCTTGGTGATAAAGGATTTTTTAACATCTTGACTGGTAAAGGAGAAATATCTATTGAACCCGGCAAAGAAGGAGGTAAAAAAAAAGTTTATGGCATTATCAGATCAAAAAAAAAATAACAGGAAAGAAGGTCTTTTAGTAAAAAATCTAAACAAATCTTTTTTAAAAAATGAAGTATTAAACAATATAAATTTTGAAGTGCATAGATCAGAAGCTGTGGGATTATTAGGACCAAATGGTGCTGGAAAAACCACTTGTTTTCATATTTTAACAGGATTAATAAAACCAAATAAAGGAAAAATTTCTGTTGACGGCATTGATATTACTAATCTTCCAATTTATATTCGATCGAAAATAGGCATAGGATACTTACCGCAAGAACCATCAGTTTTCAGAGGTTTGACGGTAGAGGAAAATTTATTGGGTATACTTCAGTATACTGAACCAAATAATAGTAAAAGAATAAATTTACTAGAAGATCTTTTAAAAGATTTTTCTTTAATAGAAAAAAGAAAACAAAATGCAATGAATCTATCTGGTGGGCAAAGAAGAAGAGTTGAAATTGCAAGAACATTATGTACTAAACCTAATTTTATTTTACTCGATGAGCCTTTTACTGGTATTGATCCTTTGCAATTAAATGAAATAAAAAATTTAATAAAAAATTTAAAAAAAAGAAATATAGGTGTTTTAATTACAGATCATAATGTTAGAGAGGCTTTAACTATAATTGATAGAGCATATATAATTCATGAAGGAAATGTGTTGATGCAAGGAAAGCCTAAAGATATTATAAATAATAAATTGGTTAAAAAGTTTTATTTAGGAGATACTTTTAAAATTTAAATATTAAATTTATGGAAATAAAAAATAATTTAAAATTAAATCAATCTCAAAAAATCACAATTAATCTTCAAATGCAAGAATCTCTTCAGATTTTACAATTATCTTATTCTGAAATGATTAAAAAAATAAATAAAGAATTAGAAAAAAATCCACTACTAGAACCTGAATCAAAAAAAGAAAAAAAAAATTTGTATAATCCAAAATTATATTTAAACAGTAAAGAAAATAATTCAAAATCAAAATATATAGAAAATACTTTAGAACAAAAAAAAAATTTAAGAGAACATGTTAATGAACAAATAAATATTGATATTAATAATAGTGAAGAAAAACTAATAGCGCAAAAATTATTAGAACGTATAGATAATAATGGTTACATTAAACATGATGATATAAATAAAATTTATAAAAATTTACAAGAACAAAATTACAATATAACTTTAGCTTTAATTGAAAATACCTTAAAAAAAATCCAAGAATTTGACCCTCCGGGTATT
>CACLKH010000013.1 GCA_902607475.1 uncultured Alphaproteobacteria bacterium
TGTCATTGATAAGTGCATTGATAGATAAAAACAAGGAATTTAAAAAAATAATTTTTTCTCCACTTGTTACTCCTAAAAAACATCAGGAAATATTAAAATTAATCTCTCAAACTTTGAAAATGGACCAAATTACTGAAAATTTCTTATTTTTATTAGCATTTAACAAAAGATTAACTTTATTTAAGAAAATTGTTGAATTTTATAATGAAATTTCATCAAAAGACAAAGATACAACAAAAATTGACGTAATATTGTCAAATAAAATTTCAAAGAAAGATATAAGCGATATAGAAAACAAATTAAAATCAGATGTAAAAAAGAAAACAAAAATTAATTTTATTGAAGATAAAAGTATAATATCGGGATTTATAGTAAAACTTGGCAGTACAATGATAGATTTTTCAATGAAATCTAAGCTTGATAAAATTATAAATTCATTAAGATAATATATTATTTTCTTTTAAATTATGGACATAAAATCATCAGAAATATCAAATATTTTAAAAAAACAAATCAAAAATTTGGATTTAAAACAAGATGTTTCTGAGGTAGGACAGGTTTTATCTGTTGGAGACGGTATTGCTAGAATTTATGGCTTAGAAAATGTACAAGCTGGAGAAATGATAGAATTTCCAGAAGGTATAAACGGAATGGCTCTAAATCTAGAACATGATAATGTTGGCGCTGTTATTTTTGGGGACGATAGAAATATTAAAGAAGGAGATGTAGTTAAAAGAACAAAAAAGATTCTCGAGGTACCAATAGGAAAATCATTATTAGGTAGAGTTGTTGATGGATTAGGAAATCCAATTGATGGAAAAGGTAATATAAAATCTAAAGAAAAAAGTCGTCTTGAAGTTAAAGCTCCGGGTATAATTAAAAGAAAATCAGTTCATGAACCAGTACAAACTGGAATAAAAGCAATTGATACTTTAATTCCTATAGGTAGAGGCCAAAGAGAATTAATAATTGGTGATAGACAAACAGGAAAAACAGCAGTTGCTATTGATGCAATTATAAATCAAAAAGAAATAAATGAAGGTAAAGATGAAAAGAAAAAATTATATTGCATTTATGTTGCTATAGGACAAAAAAAATCAAGCGTCGCTCAAATAGTTAAAATTTTAGAAGATAATGATGCACTAAAATATACTATAGTTGTTTCAGCTACTGCATCAGATCCAGCTCCTTTACAATTTCTAGCCCCTTATACAGGGTGTACTATGGGTGAATATTTTAGAGATAATAGCATGCATGCTTTAATAATTTACGATGATTTATCAAAGCAAGCTGTTTCATATAGACAAATGTCACTTCTATTAAGGCGTCCACCAGGAAGGGAAGCTTATCCAGGCGATGTTTTTTATTTGCATTCTAGATTATTAGAAAGATCTGCTAAGATGAGCGACAAGGCTGGTGCAGGCTCTTTAACAGCGTTACCTATTATAGAAACTCAAGCAAATGATGTAGCTGCTTATATACCAACAAATGTTATTTCTATTACAGATGGCCAAATTTTTTTAGAAACAGATCTTTTTTATAAAGGTATAAGGCCTGCTATTAATGTCGGATTATCTGTTAGCAGAGTAGGATCTGCGGCGCAATTAAAATCTATGAAACAAGTAGCTGGAAGTATTAAGCTAGAATTAGCACAATATAGAGAAATGGAAGCATTTGCTCAATTTGGTTCAGATTTAGATGTTGCAACTCAGCAATTATTAAATAGAGGAGCTAGATTAACCCAAATTTTAAAACAACCACAATATAAACCTGTTCCCGTTGAAGAACAGGTCGTCTCTATTTTTGCAGGTGTAAACGGTTATCTTGATAAAGTTAAAGTAGAATATATTAATCAATTTGAAAATAATTTAATTGAACATTTTAAAAATAAACAAAAGAAATTATTAGAAACAATTAAAAAAGATCAGGAAGTAAAAGAACCAATAGAAAAGCAATTACATGATGTTATTAAATCTTTTTTAAGTTCATATACAAAAGAACAATTAATAGTTGAGGATAAAAAAGATGAAACATCAGAAGAAAAAGATAAGGAAAGTAAATAATTAAATTATGGCAAGTTTAAAAGATTTAAGAGACAGAATAAGTAGTGTTCAATCTACAAAAAAAATTACTTCAGCCATGAAGTTAGTTGCAGGGGCAAGATTGAAAAAAGCCCAAACAGAAGCTGAATCTTCAAGACCATATACAAAAAGAATGCAACAAATTATGGATAATATTACTTCTAATGTAAAAAATATTGAAAATGCTCCAGAAATTATTAAAGGAAAAGAAAATAGCAAAACTCATTTAATAGTTTTAATGACATCTGATAGAGGGTTATGTGGAGGTTTTAATACTGCCATAACAAAACTAGCAAAAAATAAAATAAAAAAATTATTAGCTTCTAATAAAATAGTAAAAATTATTTGTGTAGGTAAAAAAGGTCTTGACCATCTAAAAAGGGAATTTAATGAATTAATTATTGATTCAATCCCTATTTCAACTAAAAAAAAAATTGATTATGAGTTTGCTACTAAAATTTCAAATAAAATTTTATTAATGTATGAAAACGAAGAATTTGATATTGCCCATATAATATTTTCTTTGTTTAAATCTGCTATTAAACAAGAAGCGCAATTAAAACAAATTATACCCGTACTAGATGATAATGTTGAAAATATTTCTAAAAAAGATGAGAATAAAGATGGTGCAATTTACGAATATGAACCAGAGGAAGAGGAAGTTTTAAAAAATTTAGTTCCACAAAATGTTGCTATTCAAATTTTTAGTGGATTATTAGAAAATGCTGCTGGAGAACAAGGAGCAAGGATGACAGCTATGGACAGTGCAACACGAAATGCAGGGGAGTTAATTGATACATTGACATTAAATTATAATAGGTCAAGACAAGCACAAATTACTAAAGAATTAATAGAAGTTATTTCTGGAGCTGAGGCAGTATAGAATGGTAAAAAAAAATATCGGAATAATTACTCAAGTTACAGGCGCTGTAGTTGATGTAAGCTTTGAAAAAGATTTACCTGCAATTTTAAGCGCTCTTCAAGTAGATCATCAAGGTTCAAAATTAGTTTTAGAAGTAGCACAACATTTGGGAGAAAATTCAGTTAGAACTATTGCTATGGATACAACTGATGGTCTTGTTAGAGGACAAGAGGTTTTAGATACTGGTGATCCTATTTTAGTTCCAGTTGGAAAAGAAACACTAGGTAGAATTTTAAATGTTATTGGTGAACCAGTTGATGAAAGAGGTCCAATAAAATCTAAAACTACCGCACCTATCCACCAACCAGCACCTGAATTTGTAGATCAATCTACAGAAACAGAAATTTTAATTACAGGTATTAAAGTTGTAGATTTGCTTGCTCCTTATTCTAAAGGTGGAAAAGTAGGATTATTCGGAGGAGCGGGTGTAGGAAAAACAGTTATTTTAATGGAATTTATTAACAATATTGCAAGAGCACATGGAGGATTTTCAGTTTTTGCTGGAGTTGGTGAAAGAACAAGAGAAGGTAATGATCTATATAACGAAATGATTGAAGGAGGAGTGATAGATATAAAAGGAAAAAAATCAAAAGTTGCACTTGTATATGGGCAAATGAATGAACCACCAGGAGCTAGAGCTCGTGTTGGTTTGACAGGACTTACATTAGCCGAACATTTTAGAGATAAAGAAGGGCAAGACGTTTTGCTTTTAATTGACAATATTTTTAGATTCACTCAGGCTGGTTCAGAAGTTTCTGCTTTGTTAGGGAGAATACCATCAGCAGTTGGATACCAACCAACTTTATCTACAGATATGGGCGCCCTGCAAGAAAGAATTACAACTACAAAAAAAGGGTCTATTACTAGTGTTCAAGCAATTTATGTTCCTGCTGATGATTTAACAGATCCAGCACCGGCAACTTCTTTTGCCCATCTTGATGCTACAACTGTTTTAAGCAGATCTCTTGCAGAATTAGGTATTTATCCAGCTGTCGATCCACTTGATTCCACATCTAGAATTTTGGATCCAACAATTGTTGGTGAAGAACATTATCAAGTTGCTAGAAAAGTTCAGGAAATTTTACAATCTTATAAATCATTACAAGATATAATTGCTATTCTTGGTATGGACGAATTATCAGAAGAAGATAAATTAACAGTATCAAGAGCAAGAAAAATTCAAAGATTTTTGTCACAGCCTTTTTTTGTTGCTGAAGTTTTTACAGGCACACCAGGAAAATTTGTTAAATTAGAAGATACTATCAAGGGATTTAAAAGTATAGTTGATGGTGAACATGATAATATTCCAGAATCTGCGTTTTATCTTGTTGGAACTATTGAAGAAGCTTTAGAAAAAGCTAAAAAAATTTCGAAAGAAAAATAATGGAAAAAACTTTTTTTTTTGAATTAATTACACCAAGTAAAAGTTTAATAGCTAATGATTTTGATATGGTAGTTGTCCCAGGCGCGGAAGGAGATTTTGGAGTATTACCTCATCATTGTAATTTGATTTCACAAATTAGACCTGGTGTATTAAATACACATAAAAACAATAAAATTGATAAAAGTTTTTTTATATATAATGGTTTTGCTGAAGTTAGTGATAATAAATTGATTGTATTAAGTGAAACAGCTTTTGATATTAGTGAATTTAAATTAAATATTTATAAAGATAATATTTCTAAATATGAGAAATTAAAAAATCAAACAAAAAGCGAAAATGAAATTTCATTTTATGAAAAGAAAGTCAATGAAATGAATACAACAATCGAAATACTTAGTTAAGTTCTTTTATTTTATATTCAAATTCTTTAACAATTTTTTTATACATTTCTTTTTTAAAGGGCACGATTAAGTTTTCTAATTCATTTAAATTAACCCACTTCCAATTACAAAATTCTGCTTTACCAGTATTTAGATTTATATCTTTCTTTTCGTCACCATTAAATTTCATTACAAACCATTTTTGTTTTTGCCCAAAATACTTACCTTTCCATAATTTTTTTTTTAAAGATAGGGGTATGTTATATTGAAACCATTTTTTACTTTTAAAGATTATTTTTGCTTTTTTTATCCCTGTTTCTTCATAAAGTTCCCTATAGGCAGCATCTTCTAATTCTTCACCTTTAGTAACACCTCCTTGAGGCATCTGCCAAGCCTCACTTTTGATATCTAACCTTTTTCCAACAAATACCTTTTTTTCTTCATTAAGTAGAAGAATTCCTACCCCTATACGGCGAGAATTAATTCTTATCATAGTAGTATAAAATTTTTGATAATTTTATTTTAATTTACAGCCAATTCTTTTTTATAAAGCGAGATACCTCTAACTAAATCCAGAGCTCTTGATAGTTGAAAATCATCCATTTTTTCTTCATTTGAGTTTTCAGTATTTTTTTCTTCTGAGTTTTTACTAGGATTATCAAGTGCTCCACTAAGATCTGACTCTCTACTTCCGTTTCTTTTATCAATTTTCTCTATTTTTGCTTGATCTACTACAATATCAGGAGAAATTCCTTTTTTTTGTATAGATTTACCAGAAGGTGTAAAATATCTTGCTGTTGTCATTCTTAAAGCACCGAATGGATTTACTGGAATTATAGTTTGTACAGAACCTTTGCCAAAAGATTGTGTTCCTAAAATTATAGCTCTTTTATGATCTTGCAAAGCACCAGCAACAATTTCTGATGCAGAAGCTGAACCGCTATTTATTAAAACTACAAGCGGCAAACCATTAATAATATCTCCAGGTGCAGCTTTATACGTGTCAGGGTTTGATGAATTTCTTCCACGAGTTGAAACTATTTCTCCCTTTTCTAAAAAAAGATCAGAAATAGAAACAGCTTGTTCTAATAATCCACCAGGATTGTTTCTAAGATCTAAAACATAACCTTTTAAATTTTTATTTTTTTTCAATTTTTTAATAGCTTCTGTAGTTGATTTTTTTGTTTGCTCAGAAAATGTGGTTATTCTTACATAACCAACATCTTTTTCTAATTTGGATCTAACACTAGTAATTTTTATTACATCTCTTTTAATAGTTACATCAAATGGTTCCATATTTTTTCTTCCAACAGTAACTTCTAATTTTGAACCAACAGGACCTCTCATTTTGTTTACTGCCTCGTCTAAAGTAAGACCAATAACTGATTTTTTATTAAGATGTGTTATATAATCACCTGCTTTAATGCCAGCTTTATACGCCGGTGTATTATCAATTGGAGATATTACTTTAACAAAACCATTTTCCAATGTAACTTCAATACCTAATCCTCCAAACTCACCTTTTGTTTGAACTTTCATATCTTCCAAATTTTTTGCATTTAAAAAACTTGAATGAGGATCTAAAGAAGAAAGTATACCATTGATTGCTGATTCTACTATTTCTTTATTTTCTATACTTTCTACGTAATCAGTTTTAATTTTTTCAATGGATTCTCCTAAAAATTTTAAGTAATCATATTCAGTGATTCCTTTGTCTATTGCGTGGACAATACAAGGAGAGATAAGAAAAAAAATATATAAAAAGAATATTTTAAATTTTATTTTCAATTTTTTTTAATATAATTGTTTTTTTTTAATTTTAATAAACTAAATAATATACATCTAAATATAATACATTTTTAATTTATATAAACTTTAATTACTGAATGTCTATTTTAATTTTAATGCGCCATGGCCAAAGTATTTGGAATCTTCAAAATAGATTTACAGGAGGCGTCGATGTACCTTTAACAAGAAAAGGTATTAAGCAAGCAAAAAAAGCAGGAAAAGAATTAAAAAGAATGGGTATTTCTGTTGATTATGTTTACTCAAGTAAATTAAGCAGAAGTATTGAAACAGCAAGATGTGTAATGAATAATTTAGAGTTAACTAGTAAAAACAAACAAATTACAAAAGTTTCTGCTTTAAATGAAAGAGATTATGGAGATTTATCAGGAAAATATAAAGATGAATTAGTAAAAACTTATGGAGAAAAAAAAGTTTTAGAATGGAGAAGAAGTTTTAGAATTAACCCACCTAAAGGAGAAAGTTTAGAAGATGTTTTAAAAAGAGTTAAGCCTTTTTTAAATAAAAAAATACTTCCGTTGTTAAAAAAAGGAAAAAATATTCTTTTAGTAGCTCATGGAAATGCATTGAGAGCTTTTAGAATAGCAACTGACGAATATACAGAAAAAAATATTTTTGATATTCATATTCCCCCTTGCGTTCCTGTAATTTATGAGTATAAAAATAATGGTAAAAAGAATATTTTAAGCGTGAAAGATTCAAAAACAAATATAACAAGTAAATTTACTTACCAAATTGAAGAATTAGGACTAAAGCCTTCTATAATTCATAGAAATTTATCTTCTAAGGAATTAATAAAAATGGCTCTTGCAAGAAATGAAGGCGTTTTAACAAAAACAGGCGCACTAGCTGTAACCACAGGTCAATATACAGGCAGATCACCTGAAGATAGATTTATAGTTGATGATAAATTAACACATAAAACCGTTGATTGGGGTAAAATCAATAAACCTTTTCCTGCAGATAAATTTAATCAAATCTTAGATAAAATGAAAAATTATGAAAAATCAAAAGAACTTTTTGTTTTTGACGGATGGGCTGGAGCAGAAGATGGTACTAGATTACCAGTTAGAATGATAACTGATCATGCATGGCAAAGTTTATTTGTAAAAACTATGTTTATTGAGCCAACTTCAGAAGAACTAGAATATCATGAACCAAAATTTACTGTTTTTAATATTAACGACTTTGAAGCAAGACCAGAACTTGATGGAACTAGAACTTCAACTTTTATACTTTTAAATTTTACTAAAAAATTAGCAATTATAGGTGGAACAAGATACGGAGGTGAAAATAAAAAAACTATATTTGGTGTTTTAAATTTTATTTTACCTGGAAAAGATATAATGCCAATGCACTGTTCAGCTAATTTAGGACTTAACGGTGATACAGCGTTATTTTTTGGTTTATCTGGAACAGGAAAAACAACTTTATCAGCTGATCCTAAAAGAATGTTAATTGGTGACGATGAACATGGTTGGTCTGATAACGGTATATTTAATTTTGAAGGCGGATGTTATGCAAAAACAATTAATTTAAGTAAAAAGGCTGAACCTCAAATTTGGGATGCTATTAGGGACGGGGCTGTTTTAGAAAATGTTGTTTTAAATCCGAAAACTATGAATCCTGATTATGATGATGATTCATTAACAGAAAATACTAGAGTTGTTTATCCACTTGATTATATCCCAGGAGCTGTTATCCCTAGTATTGCTGGACATCCAAAATCAATTATATTTTTAACTGCAGATGCATTTGGTGTTTTACCCCCAATTTCAAAACTTACAACTGATGGAGCTATGTACCATTTTATGTCAGGCTATACTAGTAAACTTGCTGGTACTGAAAGAGGAATTATAGAACCTCAGCCGACTTTTTCTCACTGTTTTGGATCAGTTTTTATGCCACGACCTGCGGAAGTTTATGCAAAAATGTTAGGTGAAAGAATTGTAAAACATAATAGTAATGTATATTTGGTAAATACTGGATGGTCAGGTGGTCCGTATGGAGTTGGTAAAAGATTTAAAATAGATTATACAAGAAAAATGGTTACAGCAGTTTTAAATCAAAGTCTAGAAAAAGTAAATTATGAAAGAAATAAAGTTTTTAATTTAGATGTTCCAAAAACTTGTCCTGGTGTTCCATCAAATGTATTAGATCCTAAGAAAACTTGGAAAAATAAAAAAGCTTACGATAAAGCTGCAAAAGGTTTAGCTAAAATGTTTGTTGATAATTTTAAAAAGTTTAAGAAAGTATCCCCAAATATAAAAAAAGCTGGGCCTAAAGGTTAAAGAAATTAATTATCCCAAATTTTTTCAAGATTATAAAATTCTCTAATTTTAGGTTTGAAAATATTTACTACAATTGAGCTTGCATCAATTAAAACCCAGTTACTTTGTTCTAAACCTTCTACTGGTGCACTAAAATTAAAATCTTTTTTTATTTTTTCTTTAATATTTTTCGCCATATTAACAATATGTCTATTTGATGTACCTGATCCTAGAATAATAAAATCAGCAAAGTCAGATTTTTTTCTAATATCAATAATTTTTAAGTTAATCACTTTATCATCTAACAGAGTTTGTTTTAAAACTTCCAGCATTTTTGAATCAAATTGTTTCTTTAAATTTTTTTTAATTTTCATTTTTTTTTCTTATAAAACTAGATTTAATATAATTTTGTTTCCCATGAAAATATATCCATGCAGGAGGTTTTAAAAAAGGTAATTTTTTTGCAAATTTTTCTGAATATGTAAATTTTCTAAATTTTTTAGATGATTGACTTGAAAGTGAAATATTTTTGTATTTAGGCCTATCAAATATAGCGATTGGTATTAGTTGAAAAATTTTTTCCCATTTATACCAGGTATGAAAATTTAATAAGTTATCTGCTCCTATTAAATAAACAAATGATTTTTCTTCTGAATTTTTTAAAATTTTTTTTAAATTATTAAATGTATGTTTGTTACCACAATAATCTAAATTGTTAATAATTTTTATCTTAGGATTTTTTAAAATTTTTTTTGCTTCATTTACTCTTTGCGTAAAATTCTTTTCGTTTATAAAACTTTTTTCAGGATGTTTTTGAGCAATTATCCACCAAACTTCATTTAGATTTAATTTTTTTATTGCCTCTTCTGAAACTTGAATATGTCCAGAATGTGGAGGATAGAAAGATCCACCCAACAACCCAACTCTTATTTTTTTTTTATTTCTTAGGATCTTAGTTGCCCTTTTCCTTTTACTAAGTATTTAAAAGTTGTTAATTGATCTGCTCCGACAGGCCCTCGTGCATGCAGTTTTCCTGTTGATATTCCAATTTCTGCACCCATGCCAAATTCTCCTCCGTCTGCAAATTGTGTAGATGTATTATGCATTACAATAGAACTATCAACACTATTCAGAAATAATTCCGCATTTTTTTTATTTGATGTAATTATTGCATCGGTATGATTAGATCCATGCTGATTAATATGCTCAATTGCTTCTTTTACATCTTTAACAAGCTTAACAGATATGATCGGTGCTAAATATTCAGTTTGCCAATCTTTGGAGTTTGCTTTTTTAACTCTACTATCAATTTTTTTTATAAAATTATCTCCTCTTATTTCACAACCAGCATTTATTAAAACATTAATTATTTCAGTAACATCAGTATTGGAGACTTTTTTTGATACCAAAAGTGTTTCTGTTGCTCCGCATATACCAGTTCTTCTCATTTTTGCATTAAGTACAACTTTTTTTGCCATTAATACATTATAATTATCGTCAATATAAGTATGACAAATACCATCAAGATGCTTTAAAACAGGAATTTTACTTATTTTTGAAATTGCTTTTATAAGGGATTTTCCGCCTCTTGGAACAACTACATCTATATGCTCATCCATTTTTAATAAATCTGCTACAGCTTTTCTGCTTGATGTTGCTAGTAATTCAACACAGCTTGTTGGAAGTTTATATTTTTTTAAACTTGTATGTAAACAATCAAGCAAGGCTTTAGATGAATTTAAACTTTCTGAACCACATTTTAAAATTACACTATTTCCAGATTTAAGACATAAAGCGCTAGCATCTGTAGTAACATTTGGCCTAGATTCATAAATTACTAATAAAACCCCAATTGGAACTGAAACTTTTTGGATTTCTAATCCATTTGGTCTTTTAGTCTTACTTATTATTTTTCCAACAGGATCAGGCCATTTAGCTATTTCATTAAGACTTTTATAAATATCATTAATTCTGCTTTTATCTAATAAAAGTCTATCTATCATTGCATCATCCAGTCCTTTTGATTTTGCAATTCTTAAATCTTTTTTATTTGCTTTTTCAATTTCAGCTGTATTTTTTTTTATTTGAATAGCTGCATATTTTAAAACTTCAGATTTAATTTTTGACGAAGTAGTGGATAAAATCCTAGAGGCTTTTTTTGAGAATTCAGCTATTTTTTGTAATTTGTTCAATTTTTACTATTAAAAAATAATTATATTAATATTTAATTATTTTTTTTTCTTTTTTTAGGGTGAAAATATGTTCCTTCTTCTTCCTCAAAAATTTTTTGTATAATTTTTTTTGAGTTTCCATTTACTATCACCATGCCGCAGCCTGCATTTGTTGCAATTTTAGCTGCCATAATTTTTGTTGACATACCACCTCTTGCAAAGTGATTATTTGTAAAGCTCGCTGCTTTAATTGTAGATTTATTAATAGATCTAACTTCTTTAATTAATTTTGCTTTTTTATTTTTTTTTGGGTCTTTATCATACAAACCAGATACATCTGATAATAAAATTAACAAATCTGCCTTTGTTATTTCAGCAACTCTAGCAGACAATCTATCATTATCTCCAAATTTAATTTCATCCGTTGCAACTGTGTCGTTTTCATTAATTATTGGTATAACTTTTTTTTCTAAAAGCTTTTTTAATGTTTTTTTTGCATTTATTTTTTTTTCATTTTTTATTGTGTCCTCAAGAGTCAATAAGACTTGAGAAATCTCAACTTTTTTTTTGTTAAAAGCTTTTTTGTAATTATTTATTAAATATATTTGTCCTACCGATGCAGCAGCTTGTTGTTCATCTAAATTTAGTTTCTTTTTTAAAAAACCTATTCTTTTTCTACCAATTGCTATAGCACCACTTGATACAATTATAATTTTAATTCTTTTTTTTAATAAAAAGTTTAAATCATTTATGAATGAATTTATCCAATTTAATTTTGGTGATCCTGTTTTATAATTAGCAATTAATGACGATCCAACTTTAATCACTACTTTTTTAATTTTTTTTTTTTTCATATAAACTTTCTAATTTTTTAAGAATTTCTTTTATTCCTTCTCCAGTAATGTTAGAACAGAAATAAATTTCTTCTTTTTTGCACACATTTTTTAATTCACTTATTTTATATTTTAATTCATCTTTTTCTAAAAGATCGCACTTAGTTAGACATATAAGCTCATTTTTTTTTTCTACCTTATTTTTATATTTTTTAATTTCATTTCTAATTATTTTGTAATTTTTAACAACATTACCATTACTAACATCAATTAAATGTAAAAGTATTTTACATCTTTCAATATGACTTAAAAAATTAAGTCCAAGTCCCTTTCCTTTATGTGCATCTTCAATAATTCCTGGGATATCGGCAAAAGTTAGTTCATTATTATTAACTATCACACTTGCTAGATTAGGTGTTATTGTAGTAAATGGATAATCTCCAATTTTTGGTTTTGCAGCACTTATTTTTTTAATAAAAGAAGATTTTCCAGCATTTGGCAAACCAACTATTCCTATATCTGCAATTATTTTTAGTTTTAGATATAACCATTTTTCCTCTCCTTCTTCTCCTTTAGTAAATTTTCTTGGCGATCTATTGGTTGAACTTTTATAATTAATATTTCCTAATCCACCATTCCCGCCAAAAGCAATAATTATTTGGTCATTTTTTTTTAAAAGATCTTTTATTAAAGTTTTTTTATCATCCATTAATATTTCAGTTCCGGTTGGCACATTAACTATGAAATCATTACCACTTTTACCAGTTTTATTTTTTTTCATACCTGATTTTCCATTTTTTGCAATACAATGTTGTTTGTATCTATAATCAATAAGTGTATTAAGTGAGTCTATGCATTTAATAATTACATCACCGCCTTTTCCTCCATTACCACCATCAGGGCCACCATGTTCTATGAATTTTTCTCTCCTAAAACTGCAGCAACCAGAACCACCGTTTCCACTTTTAACAAAAATTTTTATTTCATCTAAAAATTTCATTTATCTATTTTTTTTAATTTAAAGAAATAAATTGATTTAAATTTGAATTTTTAAGAAAAGAGTTATATTAAATTTATTTCGGTTCTACCGATACATAAACTTTATTATTTTTTTTCTTTTTGAATAAAACATTACCTTTTTTTAAAGCAAAAATTGTATGATCTTTACCTAATCCAACATTATTACCAGGATGGAATTTAGTTCCTCTTTGTCGAAGTATAATATTTCCAGGTATAACTATTTCTCCTCCATATTTTTTTATACCAAGTCTTCTACCAGCAGAGTCTCTACCGTTTCTCGAACTTCCAGCTGCTTTTTTATGTGCCATTTTTTTATATTAATTAATTACTATATTTTTTAATTATTTTTTATTTTTTTTCAATAGATTTACTACCAATTTTTAATATTTTAAGAACAGTTATTTGTTGTTTATGACCATTTTTTCTTTTGTAATTTTTTCTTCTTTTTTTTTTAAAAACAATAACCTTTTTATTTTTTTTTTGCTCTAAGACTTCTGCCTTAATAGTTATTCCTTTTAAAAAAGGAGTTCCAATTTTAATATTTTTTTCATCATTACTTAGCAATAAGACATCTTTAATATCAATTTTATCACCTTTTTTATTTTTTAGTTTCTCAACAAAAATTGTATCATTTTCTTTAATTTTATATTGTTTTCCGCCAGTTTTAATTATTGCAAACATAATTTAAATTTTATAAAGATTTTTTCAGAAATATACTCTTACATTTTTTTATGTCAAGGATTTACGTGTTCTAAATATTCTCTTTCATGCTCATTTATCATTTTATTTAGAGTAAATTTTTTTTTTATAATTTTAAAACCTTCAGTACCAAATTTTTTTGCAATTTTTTTATTTTTGTACAAATATAAAATTGCTTTTGAAAGTTCTAAATCACTATTTTCTTTTAATAATATTCCATTTTTTTTATTTTTTACTATTTCTTTACATCCTCCTACATCGCTAGATATTACTGGTACTTTATGTGAAAAATATTCAAGTATAGCGTTTGGAAAACTTTCTTCTTCTGAACACAATATTCCCATACTCATGTCAGGTAAAATACTATGAATATCTTTTGTATGAATAAAAAGAGTGTTTTTACGTATTTCAAGTTTCTTGGCTAAGCTAACTAAATCTTTTTTTATACCATCATCCCTTCCTATAAAATATATAAACCAATCCTTAGGCAACTTCTCCTTAATTATATTTAGAGCATAAAGAGCCATTCTATGATTTTTGTAAGGTATTAGATTTGCGATCATTATTATACTGGATTTTCCATATCTACGTTCATCCCTTTTTCTATATCTTGCATCAACTCCGTTATAAATAATTTTAATTTTATTTTTACTTACATTTTCCTTATTAATAAGTTGTTTTTTAACAGCTTTTGAGTTAACTAAAATTTTATCTACCTTCTTATGTAAAAATTTTTCTATTGTTTTAGATAAAGGAAAATTTTTTTGATATAAATTTAAAGATCTTCTGCTCATTATTAATTTACATTTACTTCTTGCAGTCATAGCTGCAATCATTCCAACAATATATGCCTGAGGGAGAAAAAAATGAGTCAATGTATTTGGGTCTTTTTTGAAAATTTTAAAAAGTTTTAATACAATTAAGCAAAGTCTTATAACTTTAAATGATGATTTAATATTTAAATTATTTACTTTTATTTTTGGATTTAAATCTTCTGCTAAATTACCTTTTTCTTTTAAAGTAATTAGTTCTATTTCCCATTTTTTTCCTGCTAAACGGTTAATTATTTCTAAAAGTTGTTTTTCAGTTCCACCAACATTTAATGATCCTATTATTATTCTTATTTTTTTTTTATTTTTTAAAATCATTTATTAAAGTCTTTTATAGAAAAAATGGCTTCAAAGTAGTATAAATAATTTTTTATAAAATTATACAATGTTAGAAATAGATATTTTTTTTATAATTTCTCTTCTTTTATTTTTTACAGGATTCATATCTGGCATTTTAGCGGGGTTTTTTGGCATTGGAGGTGGAATTATAATTGTTCCTGTTATTTATCATTTGTTTAATTTCTTAGATTTTTCAGAAAATATATCAATGCATATGGCTATTGGCACTTCACTTGCGACTATTATTCTAGCTTCGTTGAATTCAGTTATTGAACATAAAAAAAGATCATGTGTTGATATAAGTTTACTTGATAAATGGAAATATACTATTTTATTTGGTTCTTTGTTTGGAGCAGTACTAGCACAATTAATTGAAGGAAAAGTATTAATAATACTTTTTGCTTTTTTCTCTTTTTTTGTAGCAATTAGAATGTTTTTCAATAAACCTTATTCAAATAAAACTTATAATTTTTTAAAGTCGATTCAAAAAATTATTAGTTTTTTGATTGGTACAGTTTCTTCACTTTTAGGAATAGGAGGAGGAACTCTTAGCGTGCCCTTATTACTTAGTTGCGGTAGAAATATAAAGAAAGCAGTAGGTACATCTTCCGGTATAGGTTTTTTTATAAGTTTACCTGCTACTATTATTTTTTTATTAGCAGGTTTAAATATTGAAGATAAACCCCAATATTCACTTGGTTTTATAAGTATAATTCCTTTTTTTTTAATTACTTTAGGAACTTTTGTTTCTGTTCCAATGGGCGTAAAAATTATGCATAATTTTAACGACATATTAATTAAACGTTTTTTTTGTGTTTTATTATTAATTTCAGCTTTAAAAATGCTAAAAGATTTGATTGTATAATTAAAAATATTCCTTGAAAAGAACACTCTATCTAATAAATTATATTTTATGTCTGATGTTGTAATTGTTAGTGCCGCTAGAACACCTGTTGGGTCTTTTAATGGCTCATTCTCTGATATGAGTGCAGCAGATTTAGGTTCTATTGCTATTAAGGAAGCAATTAATAGAGCAAAAATTAAAACATCAGATGTTTCTGAAGTTATAATGGGCCAAGTTTTAACAGCGTCTTGCGGACAAAACCCTGCAAGACAAGCCTCTATCAATGCCGGAATACCAAATGAAGTTACTGCTTTAACAATTAATCAAGTTTGTGGGTCGGGTATAAGATCCATAGCTCTAGGTTGGCAATCAATTATGAATAATGAATCAGAAATTGTTGTTGCTGGTGGTCAAGAAAATATGACACAAGCTCCTCATTGTTTTCATTTAAGACAAACCGGGAATATGGGAGATGCAGAAATGATTGACAGCATGATCAAAGATGGAATATGGGATATTTTTAATGGTTATCACATGGGAGTAACTGCTGAAAATGTTGCAGAAAAATGGCAAATAACAAGAGATCAACAAGATGAATTTGCTTTAAATTCTCAATTAAAAGCTGAAGAAGCACAAAAAAATGGAAAATTTCAGAAGGAAATTGTTTCAGTTCCTGTCCAACTTAAAACAGGCACAGCTGTAATTAGAGATGATGAATATCCAAGACACGGTTGCACTTTAGAAAACTTAAAAAATTTAAGACCAGCATTTAAAAAAGATGGAACAGTAACTGCAGGAAATGCATCTGGAATAAATGATGGTGCTGCAGCAGTAGTAATAATGAAATCAGAAAAGGCAGAAAAATTAGGGATTAAACCATTAGCAAAAATTGCTTCATGGGCAACAGCAGGAGTAGATCCTGCAGTAATGGGCAGTGGGCCTATACCATCAAGTAAAAAAGCTCTTGAAAAAGCAAAGTGGAAGGCATCTGATTTAAATTTAATTGAAGCTAATGAAGCTTTTGCAGCTCAAGCATGCGCTGTTAATAAAGAAATGGGATGGGATCCGGAAATTGTAAATGTTAATGGAGGTTCAATTGCAATTGGTCATCCAATCGGAGCATCTGGAACAAGAATTTTAACAACTCTTTTATATGAAATGGAAAAAAGAGATTCAAAAAAAGGTTTAGCTACTTTATGTATTGGTGGCGGTATGGGTATAGCAATGTGCTTGGAGAGAAAATAATTTATGTCTAGAGTAGCATTAGTAACTGGTGGAACAAGAGGTATTGGAGAGGCAATTTCTTTAAGATTAAAAAAAGAGGGATATAAAGTTGCAGCAAGTTATGTATCTAGGGATGAAGATGCGCAAAATTTCATGAAAAAAACAGGAGTACATGTATATAAATTTGACGTTGCTATTTTTGACCAATGTAGCGAAAAAATAAAAGAAATAGAAAAAGATTTAGGATCTATTGAAGTTTTAATAAATAATGCAGGTGTTACTAGAGATAGTATGTTGCATAAAATGGATGTAAGACAATGGGGAGATGTAATAAGGACAAATTTAGATTCATGTTTTAATATGTCAAAATGTGTAATTGATAGTATGAGAGAAAAAGGATTTGGAAGAATTATCAATATTAGTTCTGTTAATGGGCAAGCAGGGCAAGCTGGTCAAACCAACTATACTTCAACAAAAGCAGGAATGATAGGTTTTACAAAATCACTAGCTTTAGAAACAGCGAATAAAGGTATTACTGTTAATTGTGTCGCACCAGGTTATATAGATACTGAAATGGTGCAAGCAGTTCCTAAAGAAATTTTAGATAAAATTATTAAAGATAAAATACCAATGGGAAGACTAGGAAAGCCAGAAGAAATAGCAGAAGCTGTTTTATATTTAGTTAGAGATGAATCTGGTTTTATTACAGGAACAACATTAAATGTTAATGGTGGCCAGTATAACGTTCCTTAAAAATTATCTTTTCTTTTTCTAATTTCACCGAAAATTTCTATAGTAGACGCAGTATCCATACCAAGATTTTTTTTTATATTGTTATTGTCTGCTCTTAAAAATGGATTTGTTTCAATTTCCTTTTCAACAGTTGTTGGGACGGTAAAAGAATTTTTATTAATTAATTTGTTTATTTCGTCAAATCTTTTTATTAATTTATTATTATTTTTTTCAACGGTAAGAGCAAAATCTGCATTATTTTTTGTGTATTCATGACCACAATATATTTGAGTTTCTTTTGGTAAATTTCTAATTTTTAAGATGGAATCCCACATTATTTCAGGTGTCCCTTCGAATAATCTACCGCAACCTAAAACAAAAAGAGTATCTCCAGTAAAGACAACTTTTTCTTTTTCAAACCAGTAAATTATATGTCCAGCTGTATGTCCAGGAGTTTCAATAATTTTAGCATTATAATCTTCTAACTCTAGAACGTCATTTTCTTTTAAAGTAAAATCTATGCCAGGGATTTGGTTTTTTTCTTTTTCTGGTCCAAAAATTTTACATTTATATTTTTTTTTTAGATCTAAATTTCCCGCTGTATGGTCACTATGGTAATGAGTATTTAAAATATTTTTTAAATCAAATTTATTTTTTTCAAGAATGGGTATTATTTCTTCAGGACTGGCAGGATCTATCGCTGAACAGGATTTATTATTTTTATCAATAATTAAGTAAGAGTAATTATCAGATAAAATTGGAATAGTTATTACTTTCATGAAATAAAATTATTATTTTTTTAAAACAAAAAGTCCAGATGTAGAAAAAAAATTGTTAAATTTTTTTTTTAAAGGATTATTTATTTTTTTTCCATTTTTATTAAGATAAAAACTTTCTTTAATATTAATTGAATTTTTATTACATAATTTTTTAAAATCCTTAATAGTGCATAAGTGGATATTTGGTGTTGTATACCAAGTATGTGGAAGGGAATCAGATTTAGGCATAACACCTTTAATTAAAAGTTTTAATCTTACTAACCATGAACCAAAATTTGGGAAAGATACTATAGCATGCTTACTAATTCTAACTAATTCATTTAAAACATTTTCTGGTGAATGTGTTGCTTGTAAAGTTTGACTTAAAATTACAAAATCAAATGATTTTGGAGGATATGAGACTAAATCTTTATCTGCATCTCCTTGAACAACGGACAAACCATGTTTTACACAAATATTAACGTTTTTTTGACTTATTTCTAAACCTCGTCCATCAATTTTTTTTTCTTTATTTAAAAATTTTAACAACTCACCAGTTTCACAGCCAACATCAAGAACTCTTGAATTATTTTTTATTACATTTTTTATAATTTCAAAATCTAGTCTATTCATTTTATTTTTATTAATTAAAAACCCTCTTTACTTGCATTTGCTTTTAAAAAACCCTCTACAGTTTCATTAAATTCTTTTTCATCTAATAAAAAAGCATCGTGACCTTTGTCAGTTTGAATCTCAACAAAACTTACATCAGCTCCAACAACATTTAAAGAATCAACAATTTCTTTACTGTACTTAGTTGGATATACCCAATCACTTGTAAAAGATATTACACAAAATTTTACTGGAGTATTTTTGTAAATTTTTTTTAAACCACCTTTTTTTTGGCTGGCCAGATCAAAATAATCCATAGCTCTTGTTATATATAAATAACTATTTGCATCAAACCTATCTACAAAAGCTAGGCCCTGATGTTTTAAATAGCTTTCTACCTGAAAATCTGTTTTAAAACCATATGCTAAAGATACTTTGTTTTGTAAATTTCTTCCAAATTTTCTCTGAAAAGCTTCTTCTGATAGATATGTTATGTGCGCTAGCATTCTGGCAACTGATAAACCTTTTTCTGGTCTTTTTTTTTTATTAATATAATTACCGTTACACCAATCAGGGTCACTCATGATTGCTTGTCTTCCTACTTCATGGAAAGCTATATTTTGAGCAGAGTGTCTAAAGGATGTTGCAATTGGTATAGCAGAAACAATACTTTCAGGGTAACTTGCCGCCCACTGCAAAACTTGAAAGCCACCTGCTGATCCTCCAATAACACTAAAAAGTTTTTTTATACACAATTCATCAATTAGCATTTTTTGAGCATTAACCATATCTCTTATAGTTATTACTGGAAATGACATGTTATATTCTTTTTTTGTTATAGGATTTAATTCTTTGGGGCCAATACTTCCTAGACAGCCACCAAGTATATTAGAACATATTACAAAAAATTTATTTGTATCTATTGGTAAATTTGGACCAATAGCTTTAGACCACCAGCCTGTTTTTTTTGTTATTGGATTTTGACCAGCAGCATATTGATCTCCACTAAGTGCATGACAAATTAAAATGGCATTGTTTTTATTCTTATTTAATTTTCCATATGTTTGGTAAGCTATTTTGAAATTTCTTAAATTTTTACCACTATCAAGTTTAAGTGGCTTTTTGTTTCCTAAAAGAGCAAATTTTTTTGAATTTTTCATTTTTATTTTTTTTATAAAAAAAAACCACCGATGTACGAAGCATGGTGGTAAAAAAAAAAAGCGCTTTAGCTGTTCTTGCCCGCAAGCTACGTTTCAAATCGGCAATTCATATGTAACATTTTTGAAAAATATTTCAAGTTTAATTAAAAGTTGTATTTTTTAGTCTTATAATTAATTTTAGTAAGTCATGAATAATTTTTTAAAAATAAAGAAAAATATTAACAGCGTGGTTAAATATGAAGCCGGGATATCTAAATTAGCTGATCGTAATAAAATAATTAAATTATCTTCAAATGAGGGAGCTTTTGGTACTAGTTCAAAAATAAAAAAAATATTAAAAGAGTTTGAGGAAAAAATTTTTAGATACCCAGATCCAGAAAGCAATATATTAAAAGAAGCAATATCTAAAAAATATAAACTGAATAAAAATAATATTATTTGTGGAAATGGTTCAGACGAAATTCTAACTACAATAGCAAAAATATTTTCAGGCCCAGGAGACGAAATTCTTTATTCTGAATATGGATTTCTGATGTATCCAATAGCATCACAATTATCTGGAGCAAAGGGAATTAAAGTAAAAGATATTAATTATAGAAATTCTCTAAAGAATTTTACTAAAGCTATTACAAAAAGAACTAAAATTATATTTATTGCAAATCCAAATAACCCTACCGGAACATATTTGACCAAAAGTGAATTAAATGAGTTTATTTTAAAGTTACCTAAAAGAATTTTATTAGTCATGGATGCTGCATATGCTGAATATATTACAAAAAAGGATTATTCATCAGGTAAAGACTTAGTTAAAAGAAATAATAACGTAATTATGACTAGAACGTTCTCTAAAATATACGGATTAGCAGGTTTAAGGCTTGGTTGGGCATATGGTCCAAAACATGTTGTCGATATTTTTAATAAAGTTAGAATGCCTTTTAATATAAATATAGCTGCAATGAA
>CACLKH010000014.1 GCA_902607475.1 uncultured Alphaproteobacteria bacterium
TTCAATCAATTCGTTTTTTTGCACTTTAACTTCTTTGACCAATTCATTTTTTTGCACTTTAACTTTTTCTACTCTTTGTTTCCAAGTGGTCTCATTCTTTTTTTCTTCTCTATTTTCTTTTTTTGAAATGCTGGTTTCTTTTTTAAGATTATTTTCTGGCTTTTGCGATAAATTTTCTTCTATTTCATTATTTTCAAATTTTGTTATTACCTTTTCTTCTAATTCATTTGTTATTCCTATTTTATCAAATATTTTTGCTCCTAGAACCGCGTGGTCTTTTGCCACATTTTTTGTTATATAATAAGTTGTATCAATTACATTTCCGATAAATCTCTTATTAATTCTATTCTTATCTTCTATTGTTTCTTTTTTTACAAACATACGTGAATCATTTTGGTTACAAATTTCTTTATTTAATGCAACTCTAAAAACCTTACAATCTTTTCCAGCAAGACTAGAAATAACAATATCAGCATTTGTTTTACCTGATGCTGCAACTGTGACAACATTGGTAGACAATGATGCTATGGTATATCCTGAACAATTCGGTAACAAAAGAAAAACAATAAAAATTAAATATTTCACTTACAATAAAAATTAAATATTTTACTTACTACAGATTCTAATTAATAAAAATTATTCATATATTAGCAAAAAAATGTGGTATTTATGTTGCTTATCTTTTTTTTTCTGTGGATAAGTACAAAAAAGTTGTTTATAACTTTGTGGATATTATTTTATTCAATACTTTTTTTAATATTTGCCTTGTTTTTTCTTTCGATCCATTATTGTTTACCACAAAATCTACATTTTTTTTCTTTTTATAAGATATTTGATTAGATAAAATTTTTTTAAAAATTTGCATCGTCATATTTTTTCTTTTCATAACCCTTTGGCGCTGAATTTTTCTATTAATATTCATTAAAATTATATAATTATAATTTTTTTCGCTTTTCTGTTCAAAAATTATTGGTATTTCCATAATAATTATTTTTTTATTTCTATTTTTATTTAAAAAAGCTTTTTTTTTCTTTTTTACTAAAGGATGTATAATTTTTTCTAATTTTCTTAATTTTTTTCTATTTCCAAATACGATTGAAGCTAATATATTTTTATTTAATTTTTTTTTAGAAAATGATTCAGGAAACAATTTATAAATTTTTTCTTTTATACTTTTTTTTTCTAGGATTTTTTTTACTTCTTCATCTGCTGAAAAAATTGTAATTTGTTTTGATTTAAAAAAACCTAAAGCAAATGTCTTACCACTTCCAATTATTCCTGTAAGCCCAACAAGTATCATTTAATTTCTTTCTCAAGAATTTTTTTTAATTTTTTAGTTATCTTTGGTGTTTTATTTAACCAATAATAAAATGATTGTTGTGCTTGGTATAATAACATATCTAAACCATTTATATTTTTTATCCCTCTTTTTTTTGAATCTTTTATTAATTTTGTTTCTAAAGGATTATATATTAAATCAAAAACAGCAGAATTTTTTTTTAATTTTTTAACATCTATATTTAAAATTGGGAAACCTTTCATTCCCATTGGAGTAGTATTTATTAAAAGATCTGTTTGTTCTAAATTTTTCTTTATATTTTTTAAATCATTGCAAACAATTTCTGTTTTTAGGTTCGATATAAAATTTTTTAAAAATTTTTTTTTAACTCTTTCTGCATTTTTCCTAGTCCTATTAAATAAAATTACCTCTTTGTATTTCATTTCAATTAAAGCATATAAAACCGCTCTTGCTGCTCCTCCGCTTCCTATAATTATTGCCATTTCTCTTTTTTTTCTTTTTACTAATTTTGTAAGAGATTTTTTAAAACCATAGACATCAGTGTTTTTTCCTTCTATAAGTCCTTGTTTTGAAAATACTAAAACATTTGTCGCTCCAATCGTGTCCACGATTTTATCTTTATTATTTAAATATTTTAAAGCTTCTTCTTTAAGTGGTATTGTTAAATTTAATCCTTTGTAGCCTTTTTTATATAGTTTTTCGATTGTTTTTTTAAAATAATTTATAGGTGTTTTTATAGCTTCATATTTACCATTAATATGTAATTCTTTTAACCAATAATTATGTATCACCGGGGATAAACTATGACTTATTGGATAGCCCAAAATGGCTATTTTATTAATTTTCAAATTAAAAATTTCCTTTTTTGTAAAAACTTTAGTAAAGGCATTAAAGGCAATCCTAAAATTGTAAAATAACTTCCACTAATTTTTTCAAATAAAGTTATTCCTAAATCTTCAATTTGATATAAACCCGATGCCTGTATTTTTTTTAGTTTTAGTTTTCTGATATATTTCATAATTTCTCTTTTTGTAAGGTTTCTTATTTTTAATTTTGCTTCATCATTATAACTCCAAATTTTTTTTCCTTTTTTAGAAATATAAATACTGGAATAAATTTTATGTTCTTTTGCATTTAGTTTCGTCAGTAGTTCTTCAGCATCCTTTTTTGTTTTTGGTTTTGATAAAAATTTTTTTTTATAAATTAAACACGTATCAACGCCTAACACAAAATATGAAGGATATTTTAATGATGTCATTATAGATTTTTGTTTTGCTAGTGTTTGACAAATTTTTTCTGGTTTTTGTATTCTTTTTAACTTTTCTTTTTCTTTTTCTTCATTAATTAACGGGGCTTTATATATAAATTTAATTCCCGTATTAATTAATATTTTTTTTCTCGTTTGGCTAGTTGAAGCTAATAATAATTTATTTTTCATTATTGTGGTTAAATTTGTTAATTAAATATGAATTTAGGCATGTTATAAACATATGACAACAATATTTAATTTTTTTTTGGAAAAATCATTGTTTATTAACATTTAAATAACATGTTTGTTTTTTTTTCCACATGCATAAAAATCGTTAATAAATATTTTTATACATATTGTTAATAACTTATTTAATTTTTTTTTTATTAATATTAAATATAAATAATTGTCTTTTTTAATTTTATGTACAAAGTATTAACAATTGTGTTTTTTTCTTTATACTTTCTTAATAATTATTTATCATCGATATCAACGCGACAACAACAACAACAACCTTATATATATAATAGTAGTAGTAGTAGTTAGTAAATGAATTTAATAAATGTATTAAAAAAAAGAAGAGTAAAGAACCCACCCATATGGATAATGAGACAAGCAGGAAGATACTTACCAGAGTTTAGAAAATTAAAAAAAAAGTCAAAGGGATTTATAAATATGATATATAATCCAAAAATCGCTTCAGACATAACATTACAACCGATAAAAAGATTTGGTTTTGATGCAGCAATAATTTTTTCAGATATTTTAATTATTCCAGATTCATTAGGCCAGGATTTAACATATGAAGAAGGAAAAGGACCAATCTTGAAAGAAATGACAATAGATCAAATGATTAAGAGTTTTTCAATTGATAAAAATAATAAAAAACTTTCTTTAGTATATAAAGCAATTAAAGAAACAAAAAAAAAGATAAACAGAAATATCAGTTTAATTGGTTTCGTGGGCGCGCCTCTAACCGTAAGCTTTTTTATGTTTGATAATAAAAAAGAAAAAAAATATTTTAAGATACTTGCTTTTTTTAAAAAGAATAAAAAAAAAACCACACAGCTTTTTAGATTATTAGAAAAAGCAACGGCCGAGCATGCAATAGGACAAATAAATGCAGGAGCCGAAGTAATACAGATATTTGATACGTGGGCAAATACAGCAAAGAAAAAAGATCTTGAAGTTTTTTCTATAAAACCAATAAAAAGGATTTGCAGTTTAATAAAAAAAAAAAAACCAAACACACCCATAATAGTTTTCCCGCGAAACGTTGGAACAAGATATGCAGAATATATATATAAACATATAGATTGCATAAGCGTAGGCGAAGATATTACAAACAAAGAAATAAAAAAAATACAACAAAAAAAACCAATACAAGGAAACTTACCGCCGAAAGCATTATTGGATGGAGGAAAAAAATTAGAAAGCGAAGTAAAAAAAGTATTAAATAGATTTTCCGGGGGACCCTTTATTTTTAATTTATCTCATGGAATAATGCCAAAAACTCCAATAAAAAACGTAAAAAGATTAGTTGAAATTATTAGGAATTATAAAAATGAAGTATGAGGGAGAAAAAGATTATAAACACGGTTCAAAAGAGAACCTAGGTGTATTAATTACAAACTTAGGAACACCAGACAAACCAGAAACAAAAGAGCTTCGAAAATATCTTAAAGAGTTTCTTTCAGACCCAAGAGTTATAGAAACACCAAAACTTTTATGGCAGTTAGTCTTAAGAGGAATAATATTAAATCTAAGACCAAAAAAGGTGGCAAGATTATATAAATCTATATGGAAAAAAAAAGGAGGGCCGCTTTTGATAATGTTAGAAAAGCAAAAAAAAGGAATAATAAAAATTTTTAAAAAAAAAAAAAAAAATATAAAAATTGAAATTGGAATGAGATATGGTAATCCAAATATAAAACTAGGGTTAGAAAAATTAAGAAAACAAAAATGTCGTAGAATTTTAATACTCCCTCTCTATCCTCAATATTGTGCAGCAACAACGGGAAGCACGTTTGATAAAGTAACAGAAGTTTTGAGAAAGTGGAGATGGATACCAGAAGTAAGATTTATAAATAATTATTTCGAAGAACCTTTATACATAGATTGTTTAATAAAAAGCATAAAAGATAATTGGAAAAAGTTCGGGAAACCCCAAAAATTAATATTTAGTTATCACGGTGTGCCTAAAAAATATTTATTAAAAGGCGACCCTTACCATTGTTTTTGTCAAAAAACAACAAGGCTTGTAGCAGAAAAAATGAAATTAAAAGAAAAAGAATATATAACAACATTTCAGTCCAGATTTGGTCCAGACGAGTGGTTACAACCATATACAGACAAAACTTTAGAAAGATTACCGTCTAAGGACATAACAAAAATTCATATTATATCTCCAGGATTTAGTTCAGATTGCTTAGAAACCCTTGAAGAACTTGAAGTTCAAAATAAAGAAATTTTTATATCTTCTGGCGGAGAAAAATTTAATTACATAAAATGTTTAAATGATGATCCGCAACATTTAAATATGTTAGCTTTGCTTATATTAAATCATATGAAAGGATGGCCAGGACATAGTAAATAAATGCAAAGTTTTAATAATTTTTTAGTAAACAATTATTCATTGATAAAAGCTTTTCACGTTATCTCCATGGTAGCTTGGATGGCCGCATTATTATATTTGCCTAGACTTTTTGTTTACCATACTACAGTAAAAAAAAATTCTGAATCATCAGAAATGTTAAAAATTATGGAATACAAATTAGAAAAATTTATTATGAACCCCGCAATGCTATTAACAATTCTTTTTGGTGTACTTTTATTAAAAATGAACGGAATTGTTAATTGGAATGAAAAATGGATATATTTTAAGCTTTCAGCAGTTGTATTAATGCTAGTTGTACATTATTTATTGACAGGATATAGGAAAGATTTTTTTTTGGATAAAAACAATCATTCAAAAAAATTCTATAAAATATTTAACGAAATCCCAACCGTGTTACTAATAATTATAATTTTACTTGTTTATTTAAAACCTTTTTAAGTATTGACATTATAAAAATTAACTACTATATAATAATTTCTAGCGATTAAATCATATTAACAATCACAAATTTGAATCTTAATTACATAAATAAAACGCATTGGCAAACGATAAAGTAAACTTACACGAATTAAAAGTAATGCCTCCGCAAGAACTTTTAGCATATGCAGAAAAGGTAGGGGTTGATAATCCTAGTGCACTGAAGAAACAAAATATGCTTTTTGCTATTTTAAAATCTTTAGCTGAAAAAAATATTATAATAGAAGGTGGTGGTGTCTTAGAAACTCTCCAAGATGGTTTTGGCTTTCTTAGATCTCCTGAATCTAATTATTTACCCGGACCAGATGATATTTATGTTAGCCCAAGCCAAGTACGTAAATTTAATTTAAGAACAGGAGATAATGTTGAAGGAGAAATTAGGTCTCCTAAAGATTCTGAAAGATATTTTGCTCTTTTAAAAGTAAATACAACTAATGATGTGGATCCAGAAGACAAACGCCACATAATAAATTTTGATAACCTAACACCTCTATATCCTGAAGAAAAATTAACCTTAGAAATTGAAGATAGTAAAAGTAAAGATTTAACTCCTAGAGTAATTGATGTTATAGCTCCGATTGGCAAAGGACAAAGAGCCATGATAGTTTCTCCGCCAAAAGCAGGAAAGACAGTAATGCTTCAAAATATTGCAAATTCAATTACAAAAAATCACCCGGAAGCAATAGTAATTGTTTTACTTATTGATGAAAGGCCAGAAGAAGTTACAGACATGCAAAGAAATGTCAAAGGAGAGGTTGTTAGCTCCACTTTTGATGAACCTGCTTCGCGACACGTGCAGGTTGCAGATATGGTAATATCTAAAGCAAAAAGACTTGTAGAAAATGGAAAAGACGTCGTAATTCTTTTAGATTCAATTACTAGAATGGCAAGAGCTTATAACACAGTTATTCCAAGTTCAGGAAAAGTTTTAACAGGGGGAGTTGATTCTAATGCTTTACAAAGACCTAAAAGATTTTTTGGTGCTGCTAGAAATATAGAAAAAGGTGGTTCACTAACTATAATTGCAACAGCATTAGTTGATACAGGGTCAAGAATGGACGAAGTAATTTTTGAAGAATTTAAAGGAACTGGAAACTCAGAAATCTTACTTGATAGAAAATTATTTGAAAAAAGAACATTTCCAGCAATGGACATAGCAAAATCAGGAACTAGAAAAGAAGAATTATTAGTAGATGGACCAATGTTACAAAAAATGCATATTTTAAGAAGAATTCTTTTACCAATGGGAACAAGCGATGCCATGGATTTTTTATTAGATAAATTAAAAGCAACAAAAAATAACGGCGAATTTTTCCAATCAATGGGAACAAATGGTAATGGATCTAATAATAAATGATTATTAAAAATTTAAGCAAAGAAAAACTAATAACAAAAAAAATAGAATCTGATATAAATACAATTTGTTGTTCTGGTGGCGATAAGCATACAGGGCATCCAGCAGTGTATTATAATTTTGGAGAAAAAAAGCAAATTACATGCCAATATTGCGGCACTATATATTTGAAATCTAAGTAGAAAAAAAAAAAAACTTTTGTTAAATTAATTAATATAACTATTTCAAATTAAAAAATTAAAATTGAAACTAAAACATCATAATAGATATCCATATTCATCAATAATTAGTAGAAAAAAATTTTCCTGGCCAAAAAAGAAAAAATTAGCTTTTTATATTGCTATGAATATTGAAAGATTTTCATTCGGAGAAGGAAAAATTCATACCCCATCTTATACTACACCGCAACCTGATGTAAGAAATTATGGTTGGACTGCTTATGGTTTAAGAGTTGGTATTTGGAGATTTTTTGATTTAATTGATAAACTTAAATTGCCAGCTTGTTATTTGATTAACTCATCAATTTATGATCATGGTTTAGAAATAATAAAAAAAATTAGAAAAAGAAAAGACGAAATTGTTGGGCATGGAAGAACAAATAGTGAAAGCCAAGGTGAATTATCATTGGAAAAAGAACGTGAATTAATAAAAGAAGCAACTCAGATAGTTAAAAGAAATGAAGGAAAACAACCCAAAGGATGGATGGGCCCGTGGATTTCAGAAAGTCACCACACACCAGACCTTCTTCAAGAAAATGGATATAAATATTTAATGGATTGGCCAATGGATGACCAGCCTATTTGGATGAAAACAAAAAAAGGTAAAATTTTATCAATACCATACCCAGTTGAAATAAATGATGCACCTGCAATGTTATATCGGCATCATACCCCTGAACAATTTGCTAAAATGTTTATGGATCAACTAGATGTTTTATTGGATGAGTCAGAAAAATACCCAGTAGTTTGCGGTCTTTCGCTGCACACTTTTATAGTTGGGCAACCTTTTAGATTTAAATATTTAAAAAAAATGCTTGAATATATAAAAAATCATAAAAAAAAGAAAAATATATGGTTTACAAGACCCGGAGAAATATCAGATTATGTTTACAAAAAGAAAATCAATCAAGCAAATTGAAGAAGGAAAAGATCTAGCCCCAAAATTTGATAAGCTTGGTTTAATACCAGTTATTACAACTGATTTCAAAAATGGTAATGTTTTAATGCATGGCTACATGAATAGACAAGCTTTAAAAAAAACAATAGAAACCGGTGAAATGTATTACTGGAGTAGATCAAGAAAAATTATTTGGCACAAAGGTAAGGTTAGTGGTTTTATTCAAAAAGTTAAGGAAATTAGAATTGACGATGACCAAGATGCTGTTTGGGTTAAAGTTGATACAAAAGCCAGTTGTCATGTTGGTTATAAATCTTGTTTTTATAGATCAGTTCCAATTAAAAAAAAAAATAAAATAAAAATGGTTTTTAAAGAAAAAAGAAAAGTTTTTAATGCAAAGAAAGTGTATAAAGGTCTTTCTAACCCAACAAAAATTTAATTAATCTAATAAGAAAAAAAGCCCTTTAAAAAACTAAAGGGCTATTTTTTAGACTTTTGCGCAAGCGTAACTGTTGATTTCAAGACCAACTGCTATTTCTGCGACTTTAGGTGTATACCAAATCATATTATTTCCTCTCTGGATACTGTAAATTTAGTGTAAAAATATGGCATAAAGTAGGCTAAAAAGACTTAATTTTCGATTACTATCTTAGATAAAATCAATTATTAAAATTTACTAAGTTCTATACTATCCGCTATTATTTTTTATTTTTTTTATCTACGTCTTCAAAATCCGCATCAATTATCTTTTCGTTTTTTTCTGTCTTTTTTTTTGTGATTATTAAATAAAGTAGTAGAACAATAATTAATAAAGAAAATGTAATTATTAATGATTTCATATTTTAATTATTAATTCTCCATTTAGTGCCGGAAGGAGAATCTTCTAAAATTATACCATCTAAAGCCAGCTTATTTCTAATTTTATCAGCCTCTGGAAAATTTTTCTCTTTTCTTGCTTTGTCTCTATCGTTTATTAATTTTTCTATTTTTTTTTGATCTATATTTTTTATTTTTTTTCTTTGGTCCATCCACCCCGTTTTTGTTAACTGTAATATTCCTAAATAATTTGCTGCAGATTTTAATTGATCTTTTGCATTTTTATTTTTTGATAATTTATATAATTCTTTTAATGCTTCTGGTGTATTTAAATCATTTAAAAGTGCATCAAAAAATTTTTTTGGCGGTTCAACATTATTAAAACTTTTTTCATCTCCAACTATATCATAAAGATTTTCTAAATTTTTGTTTGCTTGAATTAGTAAATTTTCATTCCAATTTAAAGGTTGTTTATAATGAGATGTGAGTATTGCAAGTCTAACCGCTTCGCCAGTAAAATTTTTTAATATATCATTAACTAAAATAATATTACCTACTGATTTAGACATCTTTTCTTTATCCATAGAAATAAATCCATTATGTATCCAATATTTACTTAAAGGTTTTCCATCATGAGCGCAATTACTTTGGGCAATTTCATTTTCATGATGAGGAAAAATTAAATCATTACCACCTAAATGAATATCAATAGTTTCACCTAAGTAAGCTTCGATCATACTAGAGCATTCAATATGCCAACCAGGTCTTCCTCTCCCCCACGGACTGTCCCAACCCGGCTGATCTTTATTTGATGGTTTCCATAAAACAAAATCCATAGGATCTTTTTTATAAGGGGCTACTTCAACTCTAGCTCCTTCTATCATTTCATCTTTTTTTCTTTTAGATAAATTTCCGTAATTTTTAAAAGATGGAACATGAAACAAAATATGACCTTCTGCTTCATAAGCATGTTTTTTTTCTAAAAGAGAAGAAATCATTTTTATGATTGAATGTATATTTTGAGTAACTGTTGGTTCTATATCTGGAGATAAAACATTTAAAGTCCGCATGTTTTCTTGATAGATTTTTGTATATTTTAAAGAAATTATTTCAATTGATACATTTTCTTCTTTAGCTTTATCATTAATTTTATCGTCAATGTCAGTAATATTTCTTACATAAACAACTTTTTTAAAAATCTTTCTAAGAATTCTAATTAAAATATCACCAATTATTGCTGGTCTAGCATTCCCTATATGAGGATGGTTGTAAACAGTTGGGCCACATGCATAAACTTTTACTGTATCATTGAGAGGTTTAAAAGACTCTAATTTTTTCGACAATGTATTAAATATTTTTAAATTCATATTATTGTAATTTTATATCTTATAATAAATTATGAAAAAAATTCTTACTATTTTATTTTTAATTTTTTTAATTAGTTGTGAAACTGTTCCTGTAAGTGAACGTAAACAATTAATTTTATTACCGGATAGTTATATAAATAAACAAAGTGCAAAGGCCTATCAACAATTTTTAAGTAAGGCAAATGTTGTTTCTAAAAGCGATCGACAAAATCAAGAATTGCAGGTTATAGCTAAAAATATAGAAAATGCAATTCATCAATATTTTATTTTGGAAAACAAACCAGACCCAACAAAAAAAATTAATTGGGAAGTAAATTTAGTTAAAGAGGAGCAAGTAAATGCTTGGGCTATGCCAGGGGGAAAAATTACATTTTATACTAAGATTTTAGAGATTGCAGAAAATAAAGATGGCATTGCTGCAATAATGGCCCATGAAATGGCGCATGTTATAGGAAGACATGGAAATGAAAGGATGAGTCAGGCTTTATTATTAGATGTTGCAACCACTGTAGCACAAACTGCAACTGGCACAACTCTTCAAGGAGGAGCTAAAACAACTTATAATTTATTACGAGCTTATGGAATTTTTTTACCATTTGGAAGAAAACAGGAAACAGAATCTGATTATTTAGGATTAATTTTTATGACTATTGCGGGGTATGATCCTGAAGAAACAATTAAATTATGGGAGAGAATGGGGGCACATGCAAAAAAAAAAGGAGGAGCACCTCCTGAATTCATGAGCACGCATCCTTCAAGTGAAAATAGAATTGAAAATTTTAAAAAATGGATTCCAGAAGTTAAAAATAAATATTCTTCCTACCAACATAATTATTTTTTTATAGAAAATTAAAAAAAAGATTTTTTTTCCTGTTCTTGAGCTCTTTCATTAATTCTATCATGAACACTCATGTTTTTTCTTCGACCTCTCTTTCTTATGATATGAATATAAATAATTAAATTAATAACAATTAATCCTGCTGCTAAATAATATTTAGTGTTTTGATCTAAATCGGTTGGATATAAAAATTGAATTATATATTGTTCTATAAAACTAGATCTATAGCTAGCTCCACCACCAAGTTCACTTAACCAATTTTCAAGCGGTGTTAATGGACAGATAGAACCACTTAATTCAATCCAAAATCCCCAAAAGACAGCGGGTAAATGTAAATAAGGACAATTACGCCATAAATAATAAATTAATCCACCAAAAACAACAAAGAAAACAAAAGCAAAGTGAAGACAAACAACTATGTCTGCTAATATAGAATACATATTATTTTTATAACAAAGAAAGAACTTATTTACTATTAGATTATATTAATCTTCGATTTTTAATGCACCAGAAGGACATAATCCTACAACGTGTTTTACTTTATCTTCTGAAGCACCGCTTTCATCGATAACAAATTTTTCATCAACTACTTTGAAAACGCTAGGAAGATTTTTTACACATTCACCAGCATGTATACATATTTTATCATCCCATTTTACTTTCATTTTTTTTCTCCTAAATTTATTATTTATAATATTTAAATTAAGTTATGTGATATTATTGTCAAAAAAAAAATTTTAAATCGTGAGAATGGTTATCAGAAAAAAATTAACACCCGAGCAACATAATATTTGTAGAGAAAAAGGAACTGAAGCACCTTTTAGTGGTAAATACTGGGATTTAAAAGATAAAGGAACTTATGTTTGTATTTGTTGTGAAAATGAACTTTTTTTATCCAATACAAAATTTGATTCAGGAACTGGTTGGCCCAGTTTTTTTATGCCGATTAAAAAAAATAATATTAAAGAAATAGAAGATTTGTCAAATAATATGAGAAGAGTTGAAGTAGTATGTGCAAATTGTGATGCACATTTAGGACATGTTTTTTCTGACGGACCTAAACCAACAGGTCTTCGTTATTGTATTAATTCTGCTTCACTAAATTTTAAAAAAATTGATGAAAAATAAAGGATTAGTTGTTCTATCGGGTGGCCAAGATTCCACAACTACGGCTTTAATTGCTAGAAAAGAGTGTAAAGAGTTATACGGTATTACTTTTGATTACGGTCAAAAACATAAAATAGAAATTAAAGCAGCTGTAAAAATATCTAAGTTGTTAAATTTTAAAACGCATGAAATAATAAAGATTCCAAATATTTTAAAAAGTAGCTCCCCTTTGATTAACAAAAAAAATAAATTAGAAAAATATAATTCATCAAAAGAAATTTCTAGAGGAATTGAACCAACGTTTATTCCTTCAAGAAACATTTTGTTTTTAACTATTGCTAGTAACAGAGCAATTTTTCATAGTTGTAGAATAATTTATGCAGGAGTTTGTGAAGAAGATTACGGTGGGTATCCAGATTGTAGAAAAGTTTTTATTGATAGTATGGAAAATTCTTTAGGACTTGGAATATCAGGATCAAAAAAATTTATTAAAATTAAAACACCTTTGATGAAATTAACAAAAAAAGAAAGTGTCAAAATAGCTGTGAAAAAATGTAAAAATATGAAAGAATTTAATAAAATTTTTAAAGAAACACATACTTGCTATGATGGAATAAAAGGAGGTTGCGGTAAATGTCATGCTTGTGTTTTAAGAGACAGGGGCTTTAATGAAATAGGTATTAGTGATCCGATTTGGCAATTTAGAAAATAAAATTAAATAAATCTTTTATGGATAAATAATTTAAAACATGTATAGCGTAAAAGAAATATATTATACCTTCCAAGGGGAAGGAGCATACACAGGAAGACCCAGTGTATTCTGCAGATTTTCCGGATGTAATTTATGGTCAGGTAGAGAAAAAGATAGAAAAAAAGCAGAATGTAATTTTTGTGATACAGATTTTCTTGGAACGAATGGAATAAACGGTGGAAAGTTTTTCAATGAGAAAGAATTAGGAAAAAAAATAGTTTCTTTATGGAAAAATAAAGATAATAAAAATAAACCTTACGTTGTATTTACCGGAGGAGAACCGTTATTGCAATTAGATAAAAAATTAATAAATTTTTTAAAATTATCAAATTTTGAAATAGGTATTGAAACTAACGGAACAATAGATTTACCTTGTGATCTTGATTGGGTTTGTGTAAGTCCTAAACATGAAAATGATTTTGTTTTGAAAAAAGGTGATGAATTAAAATTAATTTTTCCTCAAAAAAAAATAAATCCTAAAAGTTTAGAAAATTTAAATTTTAAATATTTTTTCTTACAACCAATGGATGGTCCGAATTTAAAAAATAATATAAAAAAAACTTATGATTTTTGTAATAAAAATAAAAAGTGGAATGTTAGTTTACAAATTCATAAAATAGTAGATATGCCATGACAGATATATTTGAAATTACAAAACAATTTACATTTGAAGCTGCGCACTATTTTCCTAATATGCCAAAAGGACATATTTATAGAAAAATTCATGGCCATTCATTTGTTGTAGAAGTTACTTTTTATGGAAAAAAAAATAAGGAAAATCAATGGGTCACAGATTTTGATGAATTATCTAAATCTTTAAATGAAATAAAAAAAAAATTAGACCATAAATGTATAAATGATATTAAAGAAATAGGTCTGCCTTCATTGGAAAACATTTCCTCTTGGATTGGAAAACAATTACAAAAAAAATATTCTAATGTTCGTTCAATAAAACTAAGCAGACCTTCGTGTGGAGAGTATTGTCTTTATAAAATTAAATAATTATTACTCAAGAATATTTCGCAATTTTTTTCTTTTTTTAAACATTTCTCTTTTTGTTAAATATCTGTCTTTATTTTTATCAATTTCTAAAAAAAATTTTTGATTTCTTAATTCAAATTCATCCTGTGTAATAATTTTATCGTTATTTAAATCCAACCGGTCAAATCGTCTTTGTCTAATTTGTTGAAATTCATCATAACTGATTTTTTTGTCACTATTTAAATCAATTTCTTTAAATCCTTTTTTTTCTTTTTCAGTTCCATAATCAGCATTAACAATATTTACGTTTGACAATAGGAAAGCCAAAAAAATAAAAAAAGAATATAATAAATTTAATTTGTTCATAGTATTTAAAAGATGTTTAATATTTCTATAATCATTCCGACCTATAATAGAAAATTATTTTTAACACATGCAATTGATAGTGTTTTAAATCAAACTTATCAAAATCTAGAATTAATCATTATTGACGATGGTTCAAGTGATAAAAGTATAGAATATATAAAAAAAAAATATCCAAGCATAAAAATATATAAACAATTTAATAAAGGAGTTAGCTCAGCAAGAAATAAAGGGATAAAAATATCATCTAATAATTGGATAGCTTTTTTAGATTCAGATGATAGATGGCACCCAAAAAAATTAGAAAAACAAATAAATCATTTAGTTAAAAACCGTAAATATAAAATTTGCCATACTGATGAAATTTGGATAAGAAAAAGCATTAGAATTAATCAACATAAAAAACATAAAAAATATGGGGGCCTTATTTTCGATAAATGTTTGGATATGTGCCGAATATCTCCATCAAGTGTAATTATTCATAAAGATGTTTTTAATAAAGTGGGCTTATTTAATGAAAAATTACCAGTTTGTGAAGATTATGATCTTTGGTTAAGAATAACAGCAAATTTTCCAGTTTTATATTTAGATGAAAAACTTACTATAAAATATGGCGGTCATTTAAATCAATTGTCCAAAAAGTATTGGGGAATGGATCGTTTTAGAATTATGGCTATAGAAAATTTAATAAAAAAGAATTCTTTAAGTAAAAAAAATAAAATCATAGCTAAAAAAATTTTAAAAGAAAAAATCAATATATATCTTCAAGGTTTAAGAAAAAGAAAAAGAGAAAAAGAGATTGTTTATTATGAAAATAAAATAAAAAAATATGCATAAAACAAATGAAATAAATATTGTTGTAGCTATGAAAAGAGAAGCAATGCCATTAATTAATTATTGGGATTTAAAAGAAAATTCAAAAAAATTTTACTCAAATAAAAAAAAAAAAATCAATTTAATAATTTCTGGTATAGGAAAAAAAAGAGCAGAAAACGCAACAATATATCTTGCTGAAAAAACTAATAATAATTCTTTTTTTTTAAATATAGGAATAGCAGGTCATAAAAATTATAAATTAGGAGAAATTATATTGATTTCAAAAATAACAGATAATAAAACTAAATATAGTTGGTATCCTTCATTATTGTGGAAGACAAAGATAAAGAAAACACCATTAATAACTGTAGGTTTTCCGAAAATTAGATATACGACAAATTTTCTTTATGATATGGAAGCATCTGGTTTTTTTAAAGGAGCTAGAGAATTTGTAGGACCTGAAATGGTACAGTGTATAAAAATAATATCTGATAACAAAAAAAGTTCTATTTTAAATATTTCCTCAAATAAAATAGAAAATTGGATTAATAACAAAATTACTATTATTGATAAATTAATTAAAGAATTTTTAAAAGTTTAATGATTGAAACAGTTTACATTGAAAATCAGATAAAAAAACATCCTAGAACTAAAAAAATTCTATCAAGATTTAAAAAAAAAATAAATATTGTTTACTGTGATCATTATGGGGAAATTTTTAATATTAAATCACAAAATTTTAGAATTCAAAAAAAAAAGCCTGCACTCATATTAGCAAAAAAGGAAGGAAAAAAACTCCATGATATACCTAAAACATTTAGTATAGGTGGAAAAAAAAATTACTATTTTTCTCATATGTTAAATTGCATTTATGATTGTGAATATTGTTTTTTACAAGGAAAACATATGTCAGCTCATTATCTTTTATTTGTGAACTATGAAGATTTTTTTGTAGAAATAAAAAAAAAAATTAAACAAAATTGTTTAGAAAAATCCTATTTTTTTTCTGGATACGACTGTGATTCATTGGCATTTGATGGAATAACAAATTTTGTAGATTGTTTTCTTCCAATATTTGAAAAAAATAAAAATGCAATTTTAGAACTTAGAACAAAAAGTGTACAAATACATAAAATATTGAAACATAAACCAATAAATAATTGCATAATTGCTTTTAGTTTTACACCTGAAAATATTTCAAAATTAATCGAGCATAAAGTTCCTTCAGTAAAAAAAAGAATTGTTGCTATGAAAAAATTAGCAGATGCCGGATGGAAAGTAGGATTAAGATTTGATCCTATCATCCCAGCGTGTAATTTTGCTAAAATTTATGAAAATCTTTTTAAAGACATAGCACTTAATATTTCAAAAGAAAGTGTGCATTCAATTAGTTTTGGAATGATGAGATTTCCAAAAAAAATGTTTAAAAAAATGATTAAAGAATATCCAAATAAAAAAATTATTTCTTTAAATTTTAAAAATAATAATGGTATTTATTCTTACTCAAAAGAAGTTCAAAAAAAACTTGAAAATATTGTTATTAAAAAATTAAAAAAATATATGAAAGATGTTCCTATTTATAATTGTAAAGTTTAAATATTAAGGACCAGAAGAAGAAGGATCTACGCCAGAATTATCATAATATACTCTGTAATTAAAACTAACACCAATTCTATCTTTAGTACTTAAATTTTGTTGAACTGAATGAGAAACCCATCCAGGAAACAAAATTACTTTTTTACTTTTTACTTCGATTGTATAAGTGTCAAAAGCAAGCGGTGATTCTGGTTCAAACATCATTCCCATAGCTCTATTATCATATGGATCATGGATATTTAAACACCCTCTATCTTTATCAGCATTAACATAATATGTTCCACTTACGGCACTTAATGGATGAATGTGTCTTGGGTGACCACTTGTAGGTCTATTAATAGTGCACCACATATCATTACATACTATTGTTGGAGGAGGAACTGCTTTTATCTGAGTTAGAAATTCTTTTACATGCGGCAATAATCCTTTAGCTAATTCACTAAAAACCTCTTCTTTTTCATGTAATTTTTGATCACTACCGTAGCTCGTAAAACCAACTCCATAAAATTGTTTACTCCAATTTTTAGATTCTTCGTTATTATTAGAATAATCAATTATAAATTTTTCTAGTTTTTGATTAAAATCTTCTGTCATTGCATTTTCTTTTTCAAAAACAGGAGTTGGATAAAATAACAATAAACCCATAATTTTATTATAAAATTTTTTTTTGAAAAATTAATAAAAAATTATAGTTTATTGTATAAAAAATATTGATAGAATTTTTTTATTTAAAATTATGTTTTTTAGTATTTTAAAAGTTTTAATTACGGCAATAGTAATTGTTCTAGCAGCAGAAGTTGCAAAAAGATCTTCTTTATTAGCTGGTTTAATTGTTTCTATGCCGCTTATTACTGTATTAACATTAATATGGCTTTATTGGGATACAAAAGATATTAAGCAAGTATCGGATTTAACAAATAATACTTTATTAATGATACTTCCATCGTTAACTTTTTTTTTATTTTTTCCTATTTTACTAAAATTAAATCTCAATTTTCCAGGAGCTATGTTAGTTGCTATTTTGTCAACAGCACTTTGTTATTGGGGTTATACTGTTTTTTTAAACAAATTTTTTAATATTTCTTTATGAGCAAAGATTTTTTAGATAAGTTATTTGTAAAAGCCAGAAGCCACAATAATTGGAAAAATAAAGATGTTGATGAAAAAACTTTAAAAGATTTATATAATTTGGTAAAAAATTGTCCTACTAGTGCTAATTCTGAGCCAATGAGAATAATTTTTTTAAAATCAAAAGAATCTAAAGAAAGAATAAAATCACATCTTAGTGAAGGAAATGTAGAAAAAACTATGACAGCTCCAGTTATTGCAATAATTGCATATGATAGTAAGTTTTATGATCTTCTACCTAAATTATTTCCTCATAATCCAGGAATGAAAAAGGTTTTATCTAATCCTCCAGCTAAGGCTGAAATAACTGCATTTAGAAATTCTACTTTGCAAGGCGGATACTTTATGTTAGCAGCAAGAGCTTTAGGACTAGATGTTGGGCCTATGTCCGGATTTGATAATGCTGGGGTCGATAAAGAATTTTTTTCAGATGGGAGATATAAATCAAATTTTTTATGTAATTTAGGTTATGGAGATGAAACTAAATTACTTGATAGACTTCCTCGTTTAGAATTTTCTGAAGTTTGTGAAATTTTATAATTTTTTATGAAACACTTTGTTGCTACGTCAACAAGCTTATTTCCGCTCTGGGTAATTATATTTTCAGTTTGGGCTTTTTTAGAACCTCAATACTGGTCAAATTTAAGTTTTCTTATAATTCCTTTGTTAAGTTTAATTATGTTTTCTATGGGATTAACTTTGAAAGTTGAAGATTTTTTTAGAATTTTTAAAAATTTTAAAATTATTTACTTAGGCATTTTATTACAATTTTTATTAATGCCACTTTTAGGTTTTTTATTAGTAAAAATTTTTTATATTGAACAAATCTTGGGATTGGGTGTGATTTTAGTTGGATGTGCGCCAGGTGGAACAGCATCTAACGTTATTTGTTATTTAGCTAAAGGAGACGTAGCTTTATCTATTTCATTAACTGTATGTTCGACAGTTTTAGCTGTTTTTTTTATGCCTTCACTTTTTTGGCTTTATACAGGATCAAGCATAGAAATACCAATTTATCAAATGATGATCAGCATTTTTAAAATAGTTATAATTCCAGTAATTTTAGGAATTATTTTAAATAGTCTTGGTTTCATAAATATGGAAAAAATAAAATTGTGCTTGCCTTTAATTGCAGTAATAGCAATTGTTTTTATTATTACAATTATAATTGGATCAAATTCAAATCAAATTTTTAAGTACGGACCTAAAATTTTTGTTGTTGTTGTATGTCATAATCTTTTAGGTATTTTTTTAGGTTTTTATTTATGCAAAAAATTGAATTATACAGAAAAAATAGCAAGAACCCTAGCTATTGAAGTTGGTATGCAAAATTCAGGGCTTGCAACAGCGTTAGCAATTAAATATTTTGGACCACTTTCAGCTCTTGCAGGTGCTTTTTTTAGTATATGGCATAATATTTCTGGACCAATTTTAGCTTCTATTTGGAAAAGAAAAAATTTGGATTAATCTATTTTATAAATTACTTTTATCGCTTTTAATAGATTTTCTTAATTACTTGAATATGATAAATCATTACTATGCCTCATTTTGATGATGTTTTAACACAAAAAGCTAATTTAAAATTTGTTTCTAAAGCAATGAAACAACCACTTCTCTCTCTAGTAGATGAAAAAAAAATAACGAAATTATGGAATAAAAAAAAAGATGTTAAATCATTGCATAAGCTTATTAATTCATATGAGAAATTAGTTATTAGTTGTGCTATTAGGTTTAGAAACTTTGGATTACCATTTGGAGATTTGTTACAAGAAGGTAATATAGGAATTTTAAAAGCAGCCCATAAATTTGATATAAGCGTTAATGTAAGATTTTCTACCTATGCAAGGTGGTGGATAAGATCTTCTATGCAAGAATTTGTTTTAAGAAATTGGTCGATTGTTAGAATTGGTACTACATCTATTCAAAAGTTACTTTTTTTTCAATTAAGTAGATTAAAAAATAAAATACAAAATGCTTCACATGAAAACGACAGTTTGGAGCCAATTAATAATAAAATAGCTAAAGAGATGAAAATTAAGGTATCCGAGGTTGAAAAAATTTCACAAAGAGTTTTAAAAAAGGATCTATTTTTAGATCATTCTTTAAATAATGATGACGATGATAATAGAACGCCATTAGATTTTTTAAGTGACACATCAAAAAATCCTGATGAAATTGTTTTAAACAATGACATGAATAATAATAGAAAAAAAGTTTTAAAAAAATCTCTAGATGTTTTAAATGATAAAGAAAAATATATTATTTTAAAAAGACATTTAAATTATACACCCATGACATTAGAGTCTGTAGGTAAAGATTTAAATATAAGTAAAGAAAGAGTTAGGCAACTTGAAACCAGATCATTTCTTAAATTAAAAAAAAGAATTCTAAAAACAACAAGTAAACAAGATTTAATTTAAAAAAAAAGTTTTCCTTTAACTTTTAAATCCATATCACTATAATCTCCAACTAATTATAAATAAATTATGGCGTATCCAAAAAAACACAGAGGCAGAAGAAAACGTGGAAGTACATGGAGACGTAATAAAAGAAGAAATAAAAAGAAATAATTTAATTTTTTTAAAAATCTTTATTTAAACATTTTCCTTTTTGAGGGTTTTTTTTATGTTCCTCGTTATCAGGAATCAGTTCAAAATTACCATTTTTTAAATTAATCTTAAAATTGATTTTTGATTGAAACCATGAGTCATAACCTAATCCATATACACCAAAACCATCAAAAGATAATGAGTTTATTTTACTCTTATCGATTTTCATTTCTCTTCCTTTTTCGACCCATATAATTCTATTTCTTGAAGGCACATGTAAAAATGTATATTTTTTTGAAATATTGTCAGTTTTACAAATAAACTGAATATTTTTTTCCTCTGTCTTTATAAGTTTTAATCCAGTAAAGAAAACTATAGTAATAAATAGAAATATTTTTTTTATTTTTTTTTACTTTCTTTAGTTTTTTTGGTTTCAGTTTTTTTTTTGGGT
>CACLKH010000015.1 GCA_902607475.1 uncultured Alphaproteobacteria bacterium
ACTGATAAAAAAAATAAAGTTGACACTTCTGCATAATTATCTTTTATAATTAAAATAGTTTCCATAAAATTAATTTATTAATATTTTAAACATTGAACAAAATAAAAAAAAACCAAATTGTAATACCATTATTACCACTTAGAGATATAGTCGTTTTCCCTGGAATGATTACACCTTTGTTTGTTGGTAGATCTAAATCTATATCTGCATTAGAAGAAGCAATGAGTAAAGATAAAAAGATTTTTTTAGTTACTCAAAAAAACGCCGAAACAGACGATCCTTTAGCACATGAAATATATACTATCGGTTGTGTAGGTAAAGTTATTCAATTGTTAAAACTACCCGATGGTACCATAAAAGCACTTATTGAGGCTCAAGATAAAGCAAAAATTTTAAAATATACTAAAAATGATAATTATTATTTAGTTAATGTTGAGCTAGAAAATAAGGTAAATTATAAAAAAACATCAAAAATTGATGCTTTAATTAGAAGACTACAAACTCGTTTTGGAATATATGCAAAATTAAATCGAACTGTTCCATCAGAAGCTGTTAGTTCTCTTTCTCAATTAAATAACACATATCAATTTGCAAATACAATTGCATCATATTTAGTTTTAAAAATTGATATGAAACAAAAATTATTAGAAATAAAAACGATTCAAAAACTTTTAGATAAAACTTTAGTTTATATTGAAAATGAAATTGGAGTACTTGAAGTTGAAAAAAAAATAAAATTTCGTGTTAGGAAACAAATGGAAAAAACACAAAGAGAATATTATTTAAATGAACAACTCAAAGCTGTGCAGAAAGAACTTGGCGATCTTGATCATGGAAAAAATGAGTTTTATGAAATAGAAGATAAAATTAAAACACTTAAATTAACCAAGGAAGCAAAAGAAAAAGCTGAGTCGGAATTAAAAAAATTAACAACAATGAGTGCTATGTCTGCAGAAGCCTCAGTCGTCAGAAATTATTTAGATTGGTTACTGAATGTACCTTGGGATAAAAAATCAAAAATTAACACAGATATAAAAAAGGCTGAAAATATATTAAATAACGATCATTATGGATTAGAAAAGGTTAAAGAAAGAATTCTAGAATTTCTAGCTGTACAAAAAAGAGTAGAAAAAATACATGGTCCAATTCTTTGTTTGGTCGGACCTCCAGGAGTTGGTAAAACATCTCTTGGTAAATCAATAGCCAAAGCTACTGGTAGAGAGTTTGTGAGAATCTCACTTGGAGGAATTCGTGATGAATCTGAAATAAGAGGACACAGAAGAACATATATAGGCTCAATGCCAGGAAAAATTATTCAAGGAATGAAAAAAATAAAAAAAAGTAATCCTTTATTTTTGTTAGATGAAATTGACAAAATGGGATATGATTTCAGAGGTGATCCATCATCAGCTCTACTTGAGGCATTGGATTCAGAACAAAATAATAAATTTAATGATCATTATTTAGAAGTTGATTACGATTTATCAAACGTCATGTTTATTACAACTGCAAATACTTTAAATATCCCCCCTGCTTTATTAGATAGAATGGAAGTAATTAGATTACCTGGTTATGTAGAAGATGAAAAAGTTGAAATTGCAAAAAAACATTTAATATCAAAAAATACTTCTAATCATGGTTTAAAAAAAGCAGAATGGAAAATAAATGATAAAGCTATAAAGGAATTAATTAAATATTATACTAGAGAAGCTGGTGTAAGAAATTTAGAAAGAGAAATAACTAACTTAATTAGAAAAGCAATCAGAGAATTATCAAGCTCTAAAAAAAATAATATTTCTATAACTCCAAAAAATCTTGAAAAATACGCAGGAATTAAAAAATTTAGAAAAAATGAATTAGAGGATAAAAATTTAATTGGTATTACAACTGGTTTGGCTTGGACAGAAGTAGGCGGGGAACTTTTATTAATTGAAGCGGTATCGGTAAATGGAAAAGGCAGAATAATTAGTACTGGTAAACTAGGAGAAGTTATGAAAGAATCTGTGAGAGCTGCAGAAAGTTATGTAAAATCTAGATCAGATGATTTTGGTATAAATTCAAAATTTTTTAATACTAAAGATATTCACGTTCATGTTCCAGAAGGAGCAACACCTAAAGATGGACCTTCAGCGGGTGTAGCAATGTGTACCTCTATTGTATCTGTTATGACTGGTATACCTGTTAAAAGAGATGTAGCTATGACTGGTGAAATAACACTCAGAGGAAGAGTTTTACCAATTGGAGGTTTAAAAGAAAAGCTTATTGCTGCGAATAGATTAAATATTAAAGTTGTTTTAATTCCAAAAGATAATAAAAATGATTTGGCTGAGATTCCAAAAAAATTGATTAAAGGATTAAAAATAATTAGTGTTTCAAATTTAGATGAAGTGCTTAAACATTCTTTAACAAAAAAAATATCACCAATTGATTGGTCAAAAATACCAGTTACTGAAAAAAAATCTACTGACAACGAATTGTTAGTTTAATAATTTATTTATCCACAAGATTTTTTTTAAATCCTATTGACTTTTTGAATAATATTAAAAATAATAAATTACTTCAATAATAGATGCAGTAATTTTTTTATAACGAGGAGGGATCAATGAACAAAGATGACCTTATAAGCAAAGTTGCAAGTAGTGTAGGAGTATCTAAATCCGAAGCAAGCAAATCCGTTGATGCAGTGTTTTCAAGTATAACAAACTCATTAAAAGGAGGAACCGAAGTTAGACTGGTTGGCTTTGGAACTTTTTTAATAACTAATCGAGCCGCTACTACTGGTAGGAACCCAAGAACTGGTGAATCTATTCAGATACCAGCAAAAAAAGTACCAAAATTTAGAGCAGGGAAATCATTAAAAGAAACAGTTAATTAACAAAAAAAAAAAAAAAAAAAAAAATTATAATAAATTTTAATTTTTAAAAAAAGAAACCGCAATAAACTGCGGTTTTTTTTTTCTTCTAAAATTTTTCTTTATATTAAATTGATGTTGGTATATATCTTGCTGCTTATAAATTGATAGGAGTAAAAATCTATGTTAAAAAATTTAAAAGCTTCATCGCTTATTCTTCCTTTGCTGATGTTAATATTAACACCACTTGGAGTTTTTGCTGATGAAGGACTGACACCTGGACAAATTGCAGGTGATAATGCATGGATGTTGACTTCAACATGTTTAGTTTTGTTGATGACAATTCCAGGTGTAGCATTATTTTATGGTGGGCTTAGTAGAAAGCAGAATGTCCTTTCTACTTTAATGCACGTTTTTGCAGGTACTTGTGTTGTAACAATTACATGGTGTGTGATTGGATACAGCATAGCTTATTCTGAAGGGGCAACACCTTATTATGGTGGTCTTGCAAACTTCATGTTTGCTGGATTTGAATATGATCCAAAAAGTTCAGGCCTTCCAATTGGTGTAGATGTTGTTTTCCAAGCAACATTTGCAATCATAACAACTGCACTTATCGCTGGATCTTTTGCTGAAAGAATTAAATTTTCTTCAACGCTTGTGTTTATGGCAATATGGTCTGTTGTAGTTTATGCACCAATTTGTTATTGGGTTTGGGGTGGCGGAATTTTATCAGAAAAAGGAATATTAGACTTTGCTGGTGGAACAGTTGTACATATTAATTGTGGTATTGCAGGTTTAGTAGCAGCAATTGTTGTTGGAAAAAGAACTGTTGCTTCTTACAAATACGCACCACACAATCTAATCTATACTATAGTTGGCGCATCTTTACTATGGGTAGGATGGTTCGGTTTTAATGCTGGATCAGCATATGGTGCTAATGAAGGTGCTGGAATGGCTATGCTTGTTACTCAAATTGCTACTGCAGCCTCAGCTCTTTCATGGATGGTTATTGAGTGGATTACTAAAGGTAAACCAAGTGTTATTGGTTTAACAGGAGGTGCTGTTGCTGGGCTTGTTGCAATAACTCCTGCATCTGGATTTGTGTATCCAATGGGTGCATTAGTAATAGGATTAGTAGCCGGTGCTGCTTGTTGGTTCTTTTCAACAGTTGTTAAAAAAGCTCTTGGTTATGATGACTCGTATGACGTATTTGGAATTCACGGAGTAGGTGGAATTGTTGGCGCATTATTAACTGGTCTATTCTGTGTTCCTATTTTAGCTGATGTTGAGCCAGGTATGGAACAATTAGGTATTCAGTTTTATGGAATACTTATGACTATCGGTTGGTGTGGATTTGCAACTTTTATAATTTTAAAAGCAATCGACATGACAATTGGCTTAAGAGTAAGTTCTAAAGTTGAGAAGGAAGGATTAGATGTTAATCTTCATGGTGAAATTGTAGATTAAAAAGAAAACCTTCATTTAAAAAAAAGCTAGATAACTTTTCTAGCTTTTTTTTTTTTAATTATATATACTTCTTCAAAATTACATATAATTATTAAATTTAAATGATTTATAAATATAATTTAATTGAAAAATTATGTGAATATCAAAGAGTTTTAATTACTTTTACATTAGTTTTACTTTTATCTTTTTCCTATATTTTCCATGGTTTTTCTGAAAAGGTAAGAACAAAAAAAATTGTTTCACAGTATGAACACAGTTTTGATAAAAAAGATGTTTCAGAAATTACACCTCAGAAAAAATGGTTATTGGATAAAACTGATACAAGAAACTATGAATTGAGAGGAATGGATTCTGGTCAAGGAATATCCAATAGACATAAAACAAGATGGGTTGCAAATTATTTTGAAATAAAAAAAACTAATTTTCTTTTATCTAATTTTTCTCCTAAATTTGCATTTGCTATTTATTGTTTGTTTTTTTCTTTAATAATCTCTGCCTCTTACGTGTTTTGCTTATTATCATTTGAACATATAGTTAAGAAAAAAAATATTAAAAACACATTACTTTTTTCTAGCGCATTTATTTTTTATTTATATCCTTTATATTTTGAAATTCAAGAATATTTCAGTTTTCATGAAATGTTTGCAATTAGTGCCTGTATTTTTTTTACTTTAAAAAAAAAAATATGGCATTTTTTATTTTTTGCAATACTTGGTGTTTTAAATAGAGAAACTGGATTATTGTTAATTACTTTTTATACTTTTATAAATTTTAAAGAAAAACTTTATTTTCTACCTATATTTGTTCTGCCTTCTATTTTTATATTTGTAAATTATGATCTTTTTACCCAACCTTCTTTTTATAGTATAGGATATTGGCTTTCTCCTTACGATACATCTGTTTTTGACACAACAAGAAATTTTTCTATTTTTAATTATTTTGGATTACAATATTTTTATTCTTTATTATTAATATTTATATATCTATTTCCTACATTAATACTTTTATTTAATTCTAAGTTTGATAAAAATTTAAAAATATTTCTTTTTATTTTATTTTTATATATTGTTTCTTTGTTAGGTGGAACAATAATAACTAATATTTTTCCATTTATAATATTAGCACCTACTTTGTTAGCGATTAATTCTTATTTGGTTTGCAATAAATAATTAATAAATATATTTAAATTAAATTTTTATTTTTTTCTTGTAAACGACTTATTTATTGATTTTTTTTTATTCTCTTAATATTTTCTTTCAATCTATTTAAAATATATTATATTTTATATAAAGCACAAGATGAGGGCGATTAGCTCAGCTGGTAGAGCATTTCGTTTACACCGAAGAGGTCGGCGGTTCGATCCCGTCATCGCCCACCAATCACAAAAGCATGTTTAACAGATTTCTGACCAGCGATCCGGTAGTAATTGTGTCACAATTTGTTGTGGATTCTAATTTGTGATATTATATTATATTATTCACCAATGGGGGTGTAGCTCAGTTGGTTTAGAGCGCCTGCCTGTCACGCAGGAAGTCGCGAGTTCGAGTCTCGTCACTCCCGCCACTTTAAAATATCCACTAGATTGTTTTGTAAATTACTTTAAATTAGTATTAGTAGCTTTTATTTTTTAAAAAAAATGTTAGTTGAATATTTACCTATATTATTATTTTTAATAATTTCTATTATACTTTCAGTTGGTTTATTATCTTTATCATTTGCTTTATCACCAAAAAAACCAAGTAATGAAAAACTATCACCTTACGAATGTGGCTTCGAACCTTTTGATGATGCTAGAACAAAATTTGATATACGTTTTTATCTTGTAGCTTTATTATTTATAATTTTTGATTTGGAGGTAGTTTTTTTATTTCCATGGGCAATTTCCTTAGAAAATATAGGAATATTTGGTTATCTATCAATGATGATTTTTTTAATTATTTTAACAATTGGGTTTATTTATGAATGGAAAAAAGGGGCTCTTGAATGGGAGTAATTAATTTAAATAAAGAAAGTAAAAATACTTTATTTAACAATTTGTTTAAAAAACAATTTAAAACAAAAGGATTTGTAACTACAAAATTAAATAATCTAGTAAATTGGGCAAGGTCCGGTTCTATGTGGCCAATGACATTTGGCTTAGCATGTTGTGCTGTAGAAATGATGCATACATATATGAGTAGATATGATTTAGATAGATTCGGAATTGTAACTAGAGGAAGCCCACGACAATCAGATGTTATGATAGTTGCTGGTACCTTATGTAATAAAATGGCTCCAGCTCTAAGAAAAGTATATGATCAAATGCCAGATCCTAAATGGGTAATTTCAATGGGCTCATGTGCAAATGGGGGAGGTTACTATCATTATTCTTATTCTGTTGTTAGAGGTTGTGATAGAATAATACCAGTTGACATATATGTCCCTGGGTGCCCTCCAACTGCAGAAGCTTTACTTTATGGAATTATGCAGCTTCAAAAAAAAATTAAAAGGGAAAATGTTTTTTTTAGATAGGATTTATGAATAAAAATATAAATAATCTTGGTACTTTTATTTTAAATTCATGTAAATACGTAACTAATCATGAAATTATTAATAATGAATTAATAATAACAACTAAAATATCTAACATTTATAATTTACTTGACGAGTTAAAGAAAATGAATGACTTAAATTTTGAAATGTTGTTAGACATTACAGCTGTTGATTATCCGCAAAGATCAAAAAGGTTTGAATTAGTATATAATTTGTTAAGTTTAAAAAATCATTTACGATTAAGAGTAAAAATTTTTTTGAATGATAATGAAATTGTTCCATCTATTTCAAAACTTTATAAATCTGCATGTTGGTATGAGCGTGAGGTTTGGGACATGTATGGTGTATCATTTAGTGGTAATAATGATTTACGAAGAATCCTAACCGATTACGGTTTTGAAGGCTATCCTTTAAGGAAAGATTTTCCTTTAACAGGTTTTGTGGAGTTAAGATACGATGAAGCAAAGAAAAAAGTTGTTTATTCAAAAGTAAAATTAACACAAGATTATAGAAATTTTGATTTTTTAAGTCCTTGGGAAGGCGGAACTTTGCCAGGAGATGAAAAAGCAGATAATTAATTTTTAATTTGAATGAAAGAAGTTAAAATTAAACCTCTGACTATTAATTTTGGTCCTCAACATCCAGCTGCACATGGTGTATTAAGAATGGTTTTAGAAATGGATGGTGAAATAATAGAGAGAGTTGACCCTCATATAGGTTTATTACATCGTGGTACTGAAAAATTAATTGAAAATAAAACTTATTTACAAGCAGTCCCATATTTTGATAGATTGGATTATGTTTCACCCATGTGCCAAGAGCATGCTTTTGCTTTAGCAGTTGAAAAATTACTCAAAATAGAAATTCCAATACGTGCAAGTTATATAAGAGTATTATTTTCTGAAATTACTAGAATATTAAACCATTTACTTGCTCTACCAGCAATGGCAATGGATGTTGGTGCAATGACTCCTTTTTTATGGTCTTTTGAGCAAAGAGAATTGTTAATGGAATTTTATGAAAAAGTAAGTGGTGCTAGATTACATGCAGCATATTTTCGTCCAGGAGGTGTATATAGAGATATGCCACATGGTTTATTACAAGATATTAAAAAATGGGCAATAAAATTTCCAAAATTTATTAAAGATCTGGAGAATCTTTTAACAGACAACAGAATTTTTAAGCAAAGAACCGTAGATATAGGTATTGTATCTGCAGAGGACGCAATCGACTTTGGTTTTACAGGACCTATGCTTAGAGCTTCTGGTGTAAAATGGGATTTGAGAAAAGAAGAAAGTTATGAAGTTTATGATAAATTAGATTTTGAAATACCAATTGGTAAAAATGGAGATTGTTATGATAGATATTTTGTAAGAGTAGAAGAAATGAAAGAATCTTTAAAAATTATTCATCAATGTATAGACAGTATTCCTAAAGGACATGTAATGGTAAAAAATAATAAAATTACACCTCCAAAAAGAAAATTAATGAAAACATCAATGGAGTCTTTAATACATCATTTTAAATTATTCACTGAAGGGTACAAAGTTCCAAAAGGAGAGACATATACTTCAGTAGAAGCTCCAAAAGGAGAATTTGGTGTTTATATAGTTTCTGACGGTTCTAACAAACCTTATAAATGTAAAATAAGAGCACCTGGTTTTGCTCATTTACAAGCAATGAATTTTTGTTCCAAAGGTCATATGTTGGCTGATGTTGTTGCTATTTTAGGTTCAATGGATATTGTTTTTGGAGAAATTGATAGGTAAATAAAGGTAATTTTATGCACAATGATATTGAATTAAAATTTAAATTTAATAATTCAAATTTTCTAAAGTCAAAAAAGATATTAAAAAAATATCCAAAAAAATTTTCAGAAAGCGCAATTTTACCACTATTACATTTAGCACAAGAACAATTAGACGGGTGGTTAAAAAAACCAGCTATTGAATATATATCAAAGTATTTAAAAGTACCTTTAATTAAAGTATATGAGGTGGCATCTTTTTATCACATGTTTAATCTAAAAAAGGTTGGTAAACATTGCATAAGCGTTTGCACAACAACACCTTGTTGTTTAAAAGGTTCTGATGCAATTTTAAAAAAATTTGAACAAAATTTAAATATTAAAAATGGAAAAATAACCAAAGATGGTGTTTTTTCTTTGCATGAAATTGAATGTTTGGGAGCATGTATTAATGCACCAGTTATTAAAATAAATAATAACTATTATGAAAATTTAAAATTAGACGATATTAAAAAAATAGTTAAAAATTTAAAGAAATAATATTTTAAAAAATGTTAAAACACGAAGATCATATTTTTACAAATTTAAATGGATATAATTCATTTAAATTAAACGAAGCAAAAAGTAGAGGTGTTTGGAATGATACAAAAAAAATTATTCAACGTGGTTCTAGCTGGTTAATTAATGAAATAAGACTTTCAGATTTAAGAGGAAGAGGAGGGGCTGGATTTCCAACTGGTTTAAAATGGTCTTTTATACCACAAAAATCTAAACTACCAAAATATTTAGTCGTGAACGCTGATGAGAGTGAGCCTGGAACTTGTAAAGACAGAGATATAATAAGACACGAACCTCATAAGCTTATAGAAGGATGCTTATTATCAGGTTTTGCTATAGGAGCACATACTTGTTATATCTACACTCGTGGTGAGTTTTATAATGAGACTAATATATTACAAACAGCTATAGATGAAGCTTATAAAGACGGACTTATAGGAAAAAATTCTTGTAATTCAGGTTGGCATTTTGATATTTATTTACATAGAGGTGCTGGAGCTTATATAGCAGGTGAAGAAACTGCAATGTTAGAAAGTTTGGAAGGAAAAAAAGCTCAACCTAGATTAAAGCCACCATTTCCTGCTATTGTTGGTTTATATGGATGCCCAACAATAATTAATAATGTAGAAACAATAGCAGTTGTTCCAGATATTTTAAAAAGAGGTAGCGCATGGTTTTCTTCACTTGGAAAACAAAATAACACTGGTTCAAAAATTTTCTGTATTTCTGGACATGTCAATAAGCCTTGTAATATTGAAGAGGAATTAGGAATCCCACTTAAAGAATTGATAGAAAAATATTCTGGCGGTGTAATAGGTGGTTGGAATAATTTATTAGCTGTTATCCCTGGCGGTGCCTCTGTCCCTTTAATACCAAAAAAAATTTGTGACGATGTTCACATGGATTTTGATAGTTTAGAAAAAGTTAATTCTGGCTTAGGTACAGCAGGAGTTATTGTAATGAATAAATCTACTGATTTATTAAAAGCTATTTCAAGACTCTCAAGATTTTATAAAAAAGAAAGTTGTGGTCAATGTACCCCATGTAGAGAAGGAGCAGGTTGGATGTGGAGGGTAATGGAAAGATTCTGTAAAGGTCAAGGATCAATCGATGAAATAGATACTTTGTACGAAGTATCTAAAGAAGTGGAAGGACATACAATTTGTGCGCTCGGGGATGCTGCTGCAGCACCAATTCAAGGATTAATAAAAAATTTTAGACATCTAATTATACAAAAGTTTCAAAAGAGCAATAATTTAAAAAAGGAAGTGGCATAATGATAGAAATTACAATAGATAATGAAAAAATTAAAGTTGAACCAGGTACTACAATATTGCAGGCATGTCAGAAATTAGGAATTGAAATACCAATTTTTTGTTATCATGAGAAATTATCTATCGCAGGAAATTGCCGAATGTGTTTAGTTGAGGTTGAAGGTAACCATAAACCTGTTGCATCCTGTAGCGTTCCATGTTCTGAGGGAATGAAAATTAAAACCACAACAACCATGGTAAAAAAAGCACGAAATGGTGTTATGGAATTTCTTTTAATTAATCATCCATTAGATTGTCCTATTTGCGATCAAGGTGGTGAATGTGATTTACAAGATATTGCCATGGGTTATGGAAAGGATAAAAGTCGGTTTGCTTATAATAAAAGAGCAGTTAAAGAAAAAAACTTTGGCCCGTTAATCAAAACAGTAATGACAAGATGTATTCATTGCACAAGATGTATACGTTTTGCAACTGAAGTAGCTGGAACTCCAGAATTAGGAGCAACTGGGATGGGAGAAGATATGGAAGTAACGTCTTATATAGATCAAACTTTATCTTCAGAACTATCTGGAAACATGATTGACATATGTCCCGTAGGAGCTTTAACTTCTAAACCATTTAGTTTAACGATAAGACCTTGGGAATTAAATAAAACTGAATCAATTGATACCTCTGATGCTGTTTGTTCAAATATTAGATTAGATACTAGAGATAACCAGGTTATGAGAGTGCTACCTATAGTAAATGAAGAAATTAATGAGGAATGGATTTCAGATAAAACACGTTTTTCATATGACGGATTAAAATTTAATAGATTAGATAAGCCATACATAAAAAAAAAAAATGAATTGGAAGAATGTACTTGGGATGAAGCATTAGATTTTATTAAAAAAAGATTTAAAAAAATTCAAGGAAAAAAAATGGCTGCAATTTTAGGCAACCAGGCTGATTGTGAAAGTATAATTTTATTAAAAGATTTATTTACTATGTTTGGATCTGATAATTTTTTATGTTCTCAAAACAATTCAGCATATCAATCAATACCTCGAGTTGCATATACATTTAATAGTAGTATTGCTGGAATAGAAGATTCAGATTTTTGCCTTTTAATAGGCACAAACCCAAGAAAGGAAGCGGCTATATTAAATGCTAGAATTAGAAAAAGATATCTTCAAGGTAATTATGAAGTTTTTTCTATTGGACCAAAATTTGATTTAAATTATCCATGTAAATTCTTAGAAAATAATCCGTTAATATTAATTGATACGATAAATAAAAAAAATTTATTATCAAAAAAATTAGCAAAAGCAAAAAAACCAATGTTAATTATTGGAGATAATATTTTTACTAGAAATGATTCTAAATCAATTTTATTTTTTATTTATAACTTATGTAAAAAATTTTCAATAGTACAAAAAAAAAAAAATAAGATTATTTGGAATGGACTTAACTTTCTTCATTATGCTGCATCAAGAGTAGGAGCTTTAGATTTAAAATTTTATTCTAAAAATTATAATTTTAATCTTGATAAACTCTATTCATTATCTAATAAAAATAAATTAGACCTTATTTATTTATTGGGCGTCGATCAAATTGATGTTAAAAAATTAACAAATTCTTTTATTGTATATCAAGGACATCATGGAGATTTTGGAGCTCAATACTCTGATGTAGTTTTACCCGGATCAGCTTATAGTGAGAAAAATGCTACATATGTAAATACAGAAGGAAAAGTTCAAACAACTTTTAAAGCATGTAACCCTCCAGGATTAGCTAAGGAAGATTGGAAAATAATTGTTTCCATAGGAAAGAAATTAAAAAAAAAATTTGATTATTATGATATTTATGATGTTAGAAAAAGACTAATTAAAGAAAATAATAAAGTTTTTTCTTCGCAAAAAGAAAATATTGAGAACGAATTTGTTAAGTTTGGTAAAAAAGGGAAATTACTCAATGAAAAATTTAATTTACCAATCGATGATTTTTATTTAACAGATCCTATAACTAAATCATCAAAGGTTATGAATAAGTGTTCAAAAGAGTTAAAAGGAAATAATATATAGAATGTTACTTAATACTTTAATTATAATTTCAAAAATATCACTAATAATACTTCCATTGTTATTGTTTGTTGCTTTGCTAACCTATATAGAGAGAAAAGTAATTGCTGGGATGCAATTAAGAAGAGGCCCAAATGTTGTAGGACCTTTGGGCTTATTTCAACCAATTGCTGATGGTATAAAATTATTAACAAAAGAAATTATAATTCCTTATGGTTCTGATAAATACGTTTTTATAATAGCTCCAATTATAACATTTGTATTAAGTTTAATCGGATGGGCAGTAATTCCTTTTGATAAAGGTGTCGTATTATCAAATATTAATGTAGGTATTTTATATTTATTTGCTGTCTCATCATTAAGTGTTTATGGAGTAATAATGGCTGGTTGGGCAAGTAATTCTAAATATGCTTTTTTAGGTGCTATGCGTTCTACAGCTCAAATGATTTCCTACGAAATATCAATTGGTTTAATTATTGTTAGTGTTTTATTATCAGCTGGTTCATTAAATTTAACTGAAATTATCATAGCACAAAAAAAATTATGGTATTTCATTCCTCATTTTCCAATGATGGTTATTTTTTTTATATCTACTTTAGCTGAAACAAATAGAGCTCCATTTGACTTACCAGAAGCTGAAGCAGAGCTCGTATCAGGATATCATGTTGAATATTCCTCATTTCCATTTGCTTTATTTTTTTTAGGAGAATATGCAAATATAGTTTTAATGAGCGCTATGACAACTATACTTTTCTTTGGTGGATGGTTGCCACCATTTAATTTAGAAGTATTTAACTATATCCCAGGTTATATTTGGTTTTTTCTTAAAGTTTCTTTTTTTATTTTTTTGTTTTTATGGATTAGAGCAACACTGCCTAGATTTAGATATGACCAATTAATGAGATTAGGATGGAAGGTTTTTTTACCTTTATCTTTATTTTGGTTATTTTTAACATCTACATTTTTAGTTTTTTTTAAATATGTTTAAAAAATATTTTTTTAGAGTTTTAAAAATTGCACTTTTCAGAGATTTATTTATTGGGTTGATTACTACTTTTAAATACTTTTTTAAAAGACGTGTAACGTTAAATTATCCAAATGAAAAAGGTGCGTTAAGCAGTAGATTTAAAGGTGAGCATGCATTAAGAAGATATCCTTCAGGTGAAGAAAGGTGTATTGGATGTAAGTTATGTGAAGCAATTTGTCCTGCGCAAGCAATTACTATTGAAACTGGACCTGCTGATAAGAACGGTATTAGAAGCACAACAAAATATGATATTGATATGACTAAATGTATATATTGTGGTTTATGCGAAGAGTCATGTCCAACTGATGCTATAGTAGAGGGACCTAATTTTGAATATTCCACGGAAACTAGATCAGAACTATTATACAATAAAGAAAAACTTTTAAAGAACGGCGATATGTGGGAGAATGAAATAAAAAAAAGATTGGATTTAGATTCAACGTATAGATAAAAATTATTTTATAAACTTATTTTGACTATTTTTTTATTTTTTATTATATCAATAATAATAATTACTTCTTCGTTATTAGTAATATTATCAAAGAATCCAATCCATTCTGTTTTATTTTTAATACTTGTATTTTTTAATACCTCAATTCTTTTTTTATTTTCTAACGCTGAATTTTTAGCAATGATATTACTGATTGTCTATATTGGAGCTGTAGCTGTTCTTTTTCTATTTGTAGTAATGATGTTGGATATAAATATTACAAAACTAAGACAAACTTTTTTAAATTATTTACCAACAGGATTATTTATCGGTTTTATTATATTAATAGAATTAATTTATGTAGTTAGTCAATCAAATCTAAATTTTGTAAAAACAAATTCTAGTGACATCAATATAAGTAATCAAATTTTAGAGAATACAAAAATAATAGGAAATATTTTATATACTGATTATTTTTTATTGTTTCAATTATCCGGCATAATTCTTCTAGTTGCTATGATAGGTGCTATTTATTTGACTCTTAGAAAAAGTAAGGGAACAAAAAAACAAAATATTTATAAACAGATTTTAAAATAATAAACTTAATGGAAATTCCTATTATATATCAACTATATCTTTCTATAATTATATTTACAATCGGACTTATCGGTGTCTTTTTAAATAGAAAAAATTTAATAGTTCTTTTGATGTCTATAGAACTAATCCTTCTTTCAGCAAATATTAATTTTGTTTCTTTTTCAAATTATTATAAAAATATTATTGGCCAAATATTTGTTTTTTTTAATTTAAGCATTTCAGCTGCTGAAGCAGCAGTTGGTTTAGCAATAATAGTAATTTTTTTTAGAAAAAAGGGTTCTATTCATGTTGACGATATTAATACCTTAAAAGGTTAAAATGTATTTACTTCCAATTTTTTTACCTTTAATAAGTTTTTTTATTTTTGTTCTTCTTTCTAATTTTGTTAATAGAAAAATTTTAATTTATTTTTCTACTTTTATTATTTTTCTTTCAACATTTATTTCATTTCTACTTATTAAAGACGTTATAAATAATAATGAAACGTTTGAATTTTATTTATTTGATTGGCTACTGTCTGGAAAGTTAATATCTAATTGGACAATAAATCTAGATTTTTTAACATCCGTAATGATAGTTATTGTAAATATCATTTCAGCTTTAGTTCAATTTTATTCAATAGGCTATATGAAAGACGACCCATCTATTGCTCGGTTCTTTTGTTATTTAAATTTATTTTCTTTTTTTATGCTTATTTTAGTTTGTTCAGGAAATTTACTTCAACTATATTTTGGCTGGGAGGGTGTAGGACTTTGTTCATACTTATTAATAGGTTTTTGGTTTTATAAAGAATCTGCTAGCAACGCGGCTTTGAAAGCATTTATTGTTAATAGAGTAGGTGATATGTTTTTTATATTAGGTATTATTTTAATTTACTTAACCTTTAACTCTATAAACTTTACAAATATTTTCTCAAATTTTAGTAGTTACGAAGGAATTAAATATAATTTTTTATTTTTTGAATTTGATGCTTTAGATATTATTTGTCTATTTCTTATTTTAGGAGCTATGGGTAAGTCTGCACAATTAGGATTACACACTTGGTTACCAGATGCAATGGAAGGACCCAGCCCAGTATCCGCTTTAATACATGCAGCTACAATGGTAACTGCAGGAGTATTTTTAATTTGCAAAATGTCTATTTTTTTTAATAATTCTATTTTTGCATCAAATTTTATAATACTTATAGGTTCATTAACTGCAATTTTTGCCGCTACTGTTGCTATAACTCAAAATGATATAAAAAAAATTATTGCTTATTCTACTTGTAGCCAACTCGGGTTCATGTTTATTGCTGCTGGATTTTCTATGTACAACTTAGCTATATTTCATCTTGTTACTCATGCTTTTTTTAAATCATTACTTTTTTTAGGAGCCGGGTCGGTTATTAAAGCATTAGACCATGAACAAAATATTAAAAAAATGGGAAAATTATGGAAAAAACTTCCTTTAACATATTTTGTTATGATTATTGGGAGTTTAGCTCTTTCAGGTATTCCTTATTTTTCTGGCTATTATTCAAAAGAACTTATTGTTAATTCCGGTTTATCATCAAATTTATTTTTTGCTAAATACGTTTATTCTATTTCAGTTATTGTTGTATTACTTACATCCATATATTCATTTAGATTAATTTATTATGTATTCCATGGATCACTAAATTTATCTAAATTAAAATATATTAAAGCTAAAGAACCTTCAATTTATTTTTTGTTACCACTTGTATTACTTGGTCTTTTTTCTATTTTTTCTGGCTATTTTTTTAAAGATTTTTTTATTAATGAAAAATATGCTCAATTATGGATAACTTCGAACGTTATAAATATCTCTAACTTTGATTTGCATCACAAAATTTCTTTAATTAATTATATTCCTTCAGTCTTTGCTTTTTTTGGAATAATTTTAATTTTTTATTTTTATTTTTTTAAACAAAATGTAATTCTTTTTTTTAAAAAGAAATTTAGCTCTTTTTATCAATTTCTTTTTAATAAATGGTATTTTGATGATTTTTATAACCGTATAATTGTTAAAAATATAATTAAATTATCTGAAAATTTATGGAAAAAAATAGATATTGATTTAATTGATAAATTGGGGCCTGACGGTTTAGCTTCATCTACAAAAAATATATCAAAATTTTTTAGTAATTTACAAACAGGTTATATTTATCATTACGTATTCTCTTTTATTATAGGAATGGCTTTATTAATTTCTTTTGTAATCTTTTTTCTCTAGTATTAAAAATTGACAAATATTCCAATATTATCATTATTAATTTTTTTTCCATTTATTGGATCTTTAATAATATTACTGATAAACAAAAATGATCAGTCTTACGAAAGAAAAGTAAAAGAAATAGGTCTTTGGGTATCAATTACAAATTTCCTTCTATCATTAATTTTACTTTATTCATTCGATAAAACAGAAAGTCAATTTCAATTTATTGAAAACTTTAAATTAATAAATGACTTAGGAATTTATTATTACCTTGGCATTGACGGCATTTCTTTATCATTCATTCTTTTAACAACTTTATTAGTACCGATTTGTATAATTACTAGTTGGAATAAAATTAGTAAAAATATTAGCTATTTTGTAGCTTCATTTTTAATAATTGAATGTTTTCTTATTGGAGTATTTTCATCTTTAGACTTATTTATTTTCTATATTTTTTTTGAAGGTTCATTAATACCTCTTTTCTTAATTATAGGCATATGGGGAGGCAGTAATAGAGTTTATGCATCTTACAAATTTTTTTTATTTACCATTTTTGGTTCATTGCTCATGTTACTAGGAATCTTAACTTTATATTTTTATTCTGGAACAAGTCAACTTACTTTATTAATCAATACAAATATTCCTTTTATATTACAAATATGGTTATTTCTTTCCTTTTTTGCTTCATTTGCTATAAAAATTCCTATGTGGCCTTTTCACACATGGCTTCCTGATGCACATGTAGAAGCCCCAACTGCTGGGTCAGTAATACTGGCAGGGGTAATATTAAAATTAGGTGGTTATGGTTTTTTGAGATTTTCACTTCCTCTTTTTCCTGAAGCTTCTGAATTTTTTGCACCATTTATTTTTATTTTAAGTTTGATTGCAATTATTTACATTTCATTAGTTGCATTAGCTCAGACAAATATAAAAAAGTTAATTGCATATTCATCTGTTGCGCATATGGGATTTGTTACTATAGGAATTTTTTCTAGAAACTTAGAAGGCTTACAAGGGTCAGTCTTTCAAATGATTAGCCATGGTCTTATTTCTGCAGCTCTTTTTTTATCCGCTGGATTTTTAATTGATAGAATGAAAACAAAAAATATTGATAATTTTGGTGGATTATGGAATCAAATGCCAATATTTTCAGTTTTTTTTATGGTTTATTGTCTCGGTGCAATTTCTTTTCCAGGAACAACAGGATTCATTGGTGAATTTTTAATTTTATTAGGTGCATTTAAGATTAACTTTTTAATATCTTTCATTGCAGCTTTTGGAGTTATACTTTCAGCTTGCTATGTTTTATGGTTATATAATCGCGTTTGTTTTGGTAATAACAATTTTAAGGGAATTAGTGATTTAAATACACAAGATATGTTAGTTTTTCTTATTTTTTTATTATTGATTGTCATATTAGGTATATACCCAAATTTTTTAATAAGTTTTTATGAACTATCTACAAATATGTTAATTGTTAATTAAAAAATGTTGTTAAGTGATATTAAATTATTTTCTCCAGAGATTATTTTAATTCTTGGTGCTATATTTATTTTGTTATATGGGATTTTTTTTAAAAAAGATAAGAATTCGAACAAAAAAATACTTTATATTAGTCTTATTTCATTAATAGCTTCATTTTATTGTTCTATATATGTTGTGGATATTGAGACAAACTCATTTAATAATTTACTTAATAATAATTTATACACACTTTTTTTTAAAATTTTAGTTTTTTTTGGAACAATAGTAATAATTTATATTTCCTATGACTACCTTAAAGACTTAAGCATAATTACACCTGAATTTTTTTTCTTAATTTTATTATCTTTAGTTGGAATATTGGTTTTAATTTCCTCAAGAAATATAATTTCAATGTACCTTGGTTTAGAATTACAAAGCGTTTGTCTTTATATTTTAGCTTCGTATAGAAAATATGATATTAAGTCTTCTGAAGCTGGAGTTAAATATTTTATAATTGGAGCCCTATCTTCGGGAATATTATTATATGGTTTGTCAATAATTTATGCTTTTACAAATTCAACTGATTTTTATGAAATATCCAAATCAATAAATTTATCATTACAGAGTAATGAAAATTTTTTGATTATTAATATTGGTTTTATTTTAATTTTATGTGGTTTGTTTTTTAAAATTGCAGTTGTCCCATTTCATATGTGGGCCCCTGATGTATATGAAGGATCGCCAACATCTATAACAGCTTTTTTTACTACTATTCCTAAAATTGGGGTTATTGCTTTTTTGATGAAATTTTTAAATACAACATTTGAAAGTTATTCCGATGCCTGGTTTCAGATTTTATATTTAGTTTCTGTAATTTCAATGATATTAGGATCAATTGCAGCTGTGAACCAAAGTAATATTAAACGACTATTAGCTTATAGTTCTATAAGTCACATGGGTTTTATTTTAATAGGTATTTTAACAGCTAATCATATAGGAATTAAAAGTGTTCAACTTTATATTTCAATTTATATGGTTAATGTTTTAGGAATTTTTACTTGCATACTATGTTTAAAAAATAAAATTAATGGATATTACTTGGAAGATATTAAAAACTTTTCAGGTTTACTAAAAAAAAATCCATTTTTATCTTTTAGTTTTGCTATATTACTTTTTTCCCTAGCAGGCATACCACCTTTATCGGGTTTTTTTGGAAAATTGTATATTTTAATTTCTGCAATTGAAAGTAAATTATATGTATTATCAGTAATAGCAGTTCTAACATCTATTATTTCAGCTTTTTATTATTTAAGAATTATAAAAGTAATTTTTTTTGATGAACCTATTAATGATATTTATATAAATATTACTGCAATTTCTAGATTGATAATTTTTATTACATTAATTATAAGTATTTTTTTAATAATATTTCTTTCAGATTTTTTAGAAATAATTAATACAACTGCTTTAATTAACAATTAATGAAAACAAATAAATATAGTTTAATAAATTTAAAAACTGTCAAAAGTACCAATTTAAAAATTAAAAGTTTATTAGAATCAAATAAAAATATTAATAATTTATGCTTAAGTTCTATAAATCAAACTGCTAGTTATGGCAGAAGAAATACTAAGTGGTTTTCTTATAAAGGTAATATTCATTTATCAAT
>CACLKH010000016.1 GCA_902607475.1 uncultured Alphaproteobacteria bacterium
TTGGATCCTTTAATCCTATAACTACTCTATTTATTTTTGATTTTATAATTTGATCTACACAAGGTGGTGTTTTTCCATGGTGTGAGCAAGGTTCTAAAGTTGTATATAAAGTTGCTCCAAAAAATTTTTTTTTTTTTAAGGCAACTATTTCAGCATGTGGCCTTCCTCCTGGTTGTGTCCAACCTCTACTAATAATTTGATCATTTTTAACTATAACAGCACCAACTGAAGGATTGGGCCATGTATTTCCTATGCCTCTTAAAGAAATGTTAAGAGCATTCTTCATAAAATGTCGATCTCTAGCAGGACTTGATCGTTCCATATTTTAGATTCTTAAATTAATTTTGAATAAATAGGAAATTTTTTACATAAATCTAAGACTTCGCTTCGAACTTTTTTTTCTATTTCTAAATTATCATGTAAATTCTTTTGAAGTCCATCAAGAACATCTCCAATTAAATTCCCAACTAATTCAAATTCTTTTTCTTTAAAACCTCTAGTTGTTCCAGCGGGGGAACCTAACCTAACACCAGATGTTATCCATGGTTTCTCAGGGTCAAAAGGCACGCCGTTTTTATTACAGGTTAAACCGGCTCTTTCCATACTTGCTTCAGCATCTTTACCTGTTAATTTTTTTGGTCTTAAATCAACTAAAACTAAATGTGAATCTGTTCCTCCAGATACAATATCTACTCCTCTTTTAATTAAAGTAGACGCTAACATTTTTGCATTCTTTACTACATCGATAATATATTCTTTAAATTCTGGTTGAAGGGCTTCTCCATAAGCAACAGCTTTTGCAGCAATAACATGCATTAATGGGCCTCCTTGCATGCCTGGAAAAACTGCAGAATTAAATTTTTTGCCTAGTTCTTCATCATTGGATAATATCATCCCTCCTCTAGGACCACGTAAAGTTTTATGAGTTGTTGTTGTTACAACATGTGCATGTGGAATTGGGCTTGGATATAAATCTCCAGCTACACATCCTGCAAAATGTGCCATATCAACTAAAAAAAAAGCTCCCACTTTATCAGCTATTTCTCTTATCTTTTTAAAATCTATTATTCTTGGATAAGCTGACCCTCCTGCAATAATAAGTTTTGCTTTATTTTCTACTGCAAGTTTTTCAATCTGATCATAATCTAACAATGAATCTTCTTTTTTTACTCCGTATTGAACAGCGTTAAACCATTTTCCTGAAACATTAGGTGCTGCCCCATGTGTTAAATGTCCACCTGCATCTAAAGACATACCAACAACAGTATCATGAGGTTGAATTAATGCCAACATAACAGCTTGATTTGCTTGTGATCCAGAATTTGGTTGAACATTTGCATATTTACAATTAAAAATTTTCTTTGCTCTATCAATGGCTAAATTTTCAACTACATCATAAAACTCACAACCTCCATAATATCTTTTGCCAGGATATCCTTCAGCGTATTTATTAGTCATCAGTGAGCCTTGCGCTTGCATTACAGCAAGTGATACAATGTTTTCTGAAGCAATTAATTCAATCTGGTTACTTTGTCTATCATATTCTTTTTGTAATGCTTTTGTTATTTCAGGATCAATTGATTCAAGATTATCTTGAAAAAATTTATTTTGAATATCTGTTTGAATACTCATTTTATTATAAAAATATAAAAAATTAATCTATTTTTTCCACACGTTTTTGATGTCTTCCACCATCAAATGAAGTGTTAATGAATATTTTAAAACAATTTTTGGCTTCGTCTACATCTATTTGTCTTCCTGGCAATGCTAAAATATTTGCGTTATTATGTTGTCTTGCAAGCTTTGCATCATCTGCATTTCTACATAATGCGGCTCTTATGCCATTAAATCTATTAGCAGTAATAGACATACCAATTCCTGAACCACATATTAAAACTGCAATATCGCTTTTCTTTTTTAAAATATTATCAACTGCTAACTTCGCAAAATCTGGGTAGTCAACAGTCTCGCTAGAATTTGTACCACAATCTATAACTTCAAAACCCATATTTAAAATTTCTTTTTTTAAAGCATTTTTTAATTCATATCCAGCATGATCGCATGCAATTGTTATAGTTTTACTCATAACTAAATTTTATCTCTTTAATCATTATTTAAAAAACTTTTTTTATATTTATATAAATCACTTTTAAGTCCTGAAGCCAAGAAATACATTCCGATCACATTAGGAAAAGCCATTGCAAAGATCATTGCATCGGAAAAATGAATTACACTATCTAATTCCGATGCAGCACCAATTACAATAAAAATACAAAAAATGATTTTATAAAAATTTTCAGCATAAATATTATTACCTACTAAATAAGTCCATGCTTTCATACCGTAATACGACCAGGTGATTATAGTTGAGAAAGCAAATAATATTACTGCTAATGATAATATGTAAGGAAACCAACTTATGTCTTTTTTAAATGCTTGTGAAGTTAATTCAACACCTGTAATACCAGATGATGGATCATAGACTCCAGAAATAATAATAACTAGAGCCGTCATTGTACATATTATTATTGTGTCAAAGAATGGTTCAAAAAGGGAAACAAATCCAACTGACATATGTTCATTGCTTCTAACTGCAGAATAGGCTATTGGGGCAGAACCAATTCCAGCTTCATTAGAAAAAGTTGCTCTTTGAAAGCCAACGATAAGCACTCCTAAAACTCCACCCATTCCTGCTTCTGGAGTAAAAGCTTTTGTAAATATACTAGTTAAAGCACTAGGCAGCATCTCATAATTTATGACAATTATCACCAATGCTGCTAAAGAATAAATACCCCCCATAAACGGAACTACTTTTTCTGTGACTCTAGCAATGCCTTTTATACCACCAATAATCACAATACCTACTACAACTGCTAGAAAAAAACCAAACAACCATCCGTAACCATAAAAAATACTTGTTTCCCCACCCGTTGCAGTAAGTAATTGTTTAAATGATTGATTGGCTTGAAACATATTACCACCACCGAAAGAACCAAATACTGCTGCTACAGCAAAAAAAACAGCTAAAATTTTTCCTAATCCTGCGTATCCAATTTCACTAAGACCACGACTTAAGTAATACATAGGGCCTCCTGAAACTGTGCCATTACTGTTAAAAATTCTATATTTTAATCCCAAAGAACATTCAACGAATTTAGCAGCCATAGCTAAAAAACCAGCAAAGATCATCCAAAGCGTTGCTCCTGGTCCACCTAAAGATACTGCTACTGCTACCCCTGCAATGTTTCCTAAACCAACTGTCCCAGAAAGTGCAGCTGTTAGTGCTTGGAAATGTGTTACTTCACCTTTTACATTTTTAAGTCTATTTTTAAATTTCCCAGAAATAAGATCTATCGAATGTTTAAATCCCCAAATATTTACAAATTTTAAATAAAAACTAAAAAATAATGCTGCAAGAAAAAGCCACAAAACTATTAGTTTTAATTGAGCTTCACCGTATTGAACGCTATAAAAAATTATATTAGAAATAAATTCTGATACAGGTTCAAATTTTTCATTTATTACATGATCTAATCTCATTTAAATTTTTTTTAATCCTTCATAAATTATTTTATAAGCATATTTTAATTCATTTTTTAAAATACAATAAGGTGGCATAATATAAAAAACATTTCCCAATGGTCTTAGTAATAATCCTTTATCTAAAAAAAAATTTTTTTATTTCCTCAGGGATCATTGCTTTATATCCATTTCCAAATCCCTTAATATTAAAAGCAAGAATAGTCCCGCAAATTCTAGTTTTTTCAATTGAGTTTAATTTTAATAATTTTTTTAAAAAAAAATGATGTTGTTTTTCAATAATTTTTATTTTCTTAAAAATTTTCTTTGATTTAAATAAATTTAGCGAAGCAATAGAAGCTGCGCAACCAAGGGGATTTGCTGTAAAAGAATGACCATGGGCTAAGGCTTTATCAAAATTATCTCCTAGAAAATTATTATAAATTTTATTTGTAGTTATTGTAAGTGATAACGGTAGAAAACCTCCAGTTAAACCTTTTGAAAGACATATAATATCAGGTTGAGTTTTAGTTTTTTTACATGCAAAAATTTCTCCTGTTCTTCCAAAACCAGTCATTACTTCGTCATAAATCAAAAGATTGTTATATTTTTTTACTAGCTTAGATAACTTTTTCATAAAAATATTTCTGCAAATGTTCATACCGCCAGATCCTTGAACTAAAGGTTCTATTATTAAACCTGCTATATCATTATTTTTTTTAAATTCATTTTCAATTTTAAACAAAATTTTGTTTTCTTTTTCTTCTATGTTTTTATCCCCACACCATGTAGAAGGGTAATCAAATAATTTTATTTTAAAAAATAATTCTTTAAAAACTGAGAATAAATCAGAACCGCTTCCCAGACTCATGGCGCCAACTGTGTCTCCATGGTATGCGTTTTTAAAAGCTATAAAAGTTTTTCTTTTTTTATTTTTGTTAAACCAATATTGATAAGCTATCTTCAATGCTACCTCTACTGCAGTTGAGCCATTATCTGAAAAAAAAACTTTTTTTAAATTTCTTGGAAGAATATCAGTAATTCTTTTAGCTAACTCTATTGCCGGATCATGGGTAAAGCCACCAAATATTACTTGCTCTAATTTTTTTGACTGTTTGTAAATAGCTTTAGCTATATAAGGATGAGAATGTCCATGAGTATTTACCCACCAAGAAGATATTAAATCAAGATAAGATTTACCTTTATCATCTTTTAATTTTGTCATTCTTCCAGAAACTATTTTTATTGGTTCACTAGAAATTTTATGTTGTGTAAATGGATGCCAAATATATTTTTTGTCTTGTTTTATTGATTTTGAATTTTTCATAACCTGAATACATTAATAAATTTTTTTTTAGACAATGCTTCGATTTTTTTCTTAGTTATATGATTAATTGATGAAATTTGTGCTAAAACTTTTATATTTCCAAAGTCCTCAATTGATTTTGCATTTTCATCACCTTCTTTTTTATTTTTTATATTATTTAAAATAACTCCAAATATATTTATTTTATTCTTTTTTAATATTTCTAAAGTCATTAATGTATGATTAATTGTTCCTAAAATAGATCTTGAAACAACAATTACAGGAAATTTAAATTTTTTAATCAAATCAATAAGTAAGTTTTTCTTATTTAAAGGAACCAGTATTCCGCCTACTCCTTCAATAATTAATGGTCTGTCACAGTTTGGTTTTTTTATTTTTTTAATATTAATTGAAATTTTTTCGTAACTTGAAGCTAAATGAGGGGATAAAGGTTTTTTAAATGAATAAATTGATTCATGAAATCTGTTTTTTTCAATTCCTATATTTTGTTTAATATATAAAGTATCATTTTCAGTAAACTTTCCAGTTTGAATCGGTTTCCAATAATTAAAATTATATTTTTTCATCAATATAGAAGCAAAAAATGTTTTTCCAACACCTGTGTCAGTTCCAACAATAAAAAAACCTTTTTTACTCATAATATTAAATTCTATTTTTAAACATTTTTAAGAAATTAAATAATTTTTTTATATTGCTTAGACTGTGACAACTAGAAATAGATATTCTTAATCTAGAGCTATTTTGCGGAACTGATGGCGGCCTTATAGGTGCAACATAAAAACCTTTTTTTTCTAATTTTTTTGAAACAAAAATTGTTTTTTTTGAGTCGCCAATAATTATCGGTATTATATTAGATTGAGAATTACCGATATCAAAATTATCTTTTTTAAGAATTTTTCTTAAAAAATATGAATTTTTAATCAATTTTTTTCTTTCATTTTTTAACTTTGGCATAATCTTAATTCCAGAATAAATTGAAGCTAATAAACTAAATGGAAGTGAGGTCGAATATATAAAACTTGGACATTTGTTTATTAAAAAAGATTTTAAATTTTTACTACAACTAACGTAAGCGCCAAAACTTCCAAATGCCTTACTAAAGGTACCTGTAACACAATCAATATCATTACTAAACTTTGTAGATAAACCAAATCCATTTTCACCGTATATACCGGTTGCATGAGCCTCATCTAGAAAGAGAAATGAATTATATTTTTTCTTTAAATTAACAAGACTTGCAATATCAGCAAAATCTCCATCCATACTAAAAACTGACTCTGATAAAATAAATTTAGGGTTTTTTTTAAATTTGTTTTTTTTTAACAAATATTCTAAGTGGTTCATGTCATTATGATGAAAAACGAAAAAAATTAATTTTTTTATTTTTACATCCTTCATATATACATTGATGGTTTAATTTATCTGAAAATACTATTGGATTTTTTTTAAAAATATTCGAACTAAAGATTGAAGATAAAATAGAATAATTAGCTAAATAACCCGTATTAAAAATTATAGCTGCATCAGACTTTTTCTTTTTTGCTAAAACATTCTCTATTTTTTCATGAAAATCAAAATTACCTGATACTAATCTTGATGAACCGCTTCCTATACCATATTTTTTAATTATTTTTATCGTATCTCGTTTAATAGTATTGTTTTGAGATAATCCTAAATAATCATTAGAAGAAAAATTAAGTAAAACTTTATTTTTATATTTAACTTTAATTGGATCTATTTTAATTAAAGTTTTTAAATATCTATCAAGTCCTTTTATTTTCAACTCATTTAATGAGTTAAAAAAAAATTGATCATAATTAATCTTTTTCATTTAATTTCTTTGATTTTTTACAATATATATTCTATTAAACTGTGTAATTTTTTTTATACTTTATTTTAGCTATAAAAAAAAATTTTTAGGGATCAAATTTGGGAATATGAATAAAAGGTTTGTTATAGGTAAGTTTCCTCGAACTAGATTAAGAAGAAACAGGCAATCCCCTTGGTGCAGAAATTTAATTTCTGAAACAAAATTAAGTACAAATGATCTTATATTGCCATTATTTATTACAGAAGGTAAAAAAGTCATTGAAAATATAAACTCGTTTCCTTCTGTTAAAAGATATAGCATAGATACAGCCTTAAAAAAAATTGAGGAAGTAAAAAATCTAAACATTCCTGCCATTGCGCTTTTCCCTTATGTAGAGAAATTATTGAAAACATTTGACGGTAAAGAAGCACTTAACAAAAATAATCTAATTTGCAAAGCAATTAGAGAAATTAAAAAGAATTTTCCTGATATTGGCTTAATTTGTGATGTTGCTCTTGATCCATACACTACACACGGTCATGATGGCATATTAAAAAATAATTATATTGAAAATGATGAAACCATAGAAGTTTTATCACAACAAGCGCTTATACTGGCAGACGCAGGAGCAGATATTATAGCGCCATCAGATATGATGGATGGAAGAATTGGAGTTATAAGAGATAGATTGGATAATGAGGGTTTTAATAAAACAATTATTTTATCTTATGCAGCAAAATTTGCTTCTAATTTCTATGGACCTTTTAGAGATGCTGTTGGTTCATCAAAAGCACTAAATAAAACTGATAAAAAAACATACCAAATGGATTATAAAAACTCTGACGAAGCAATTAGAGAGGTGGCAATGGATATAAATGAAGGGGCAGATATGATAATGATTAAACCTGCATTACCTTATTTAGATGTAATTAGTAAAATTAAAAAAAAATTCAATATTCCGATTTTTGCATACCAAGTAAGTGGTGAATTTTCAATGCTAAAATTTGGAGAAAAAGAAAAAAATAATAGATTACAAAAAATGTTTGTATGAAAGCTTAATTTGTATAAAAAGATCTGGAGCATCTGCAATTTTTTGTTACGGAGCAATTGATATTGCTAAAAATTTAAAAAATGAATAAACCAACAAAAATATATAATAATCTTAATTTTCAAAGATCGTTGCCAAGACCATGTCCGTATCTTCCAGGAAAAAAAGAACATTTATTATTTACAGATTTAACAAAATTTGTAAGTAAAAAAACATTGGAAAAATTAGTGTCTGAAGGTTTTAGAAGAAGTGAAAATATTTTCTACAAACCTAGCTGTAAACATTGCAAAGCATGTATGTCATCTCGAGTTGTTGTAAACAATTTTTTACTTTCGAGAAATTTTAAAAGGATTTTAAGAAAAAATCGGGATTTAAAATTCAAAATAGTAAAACCAAAAACCAACCACGATCATTATAAATTATTTAAAAATTATTTAAAATTACGCCATTCCAAAGGCGATATGACTGACATGACTTATTTAGATTTTAGAACAATGCTAGAAATATCTCCTGTTGATACAAAAATTCTTCATCTTTATAAAAATAATAAATTTTTTGGAGCAATGCTTTATGATATATATGAAAATTCTTACTCTGCTAATTATTCATTTTATAATCCAAAATTTAAAAGTAGAAGTTTAGGAACTTTTTTAATTTTAAAACTTATTGAACAGGCAAAAATAGAAAAAATTAAGTATTTGTACCTTGGGTATTATATAAAAGAATGTAAAAAAATGTCATATAAAATAAACTTCAAACCAATAGAGATTCTTAAAAATAAAAATTGGGAAACTTTTTGAAAAAAAAAAATAATAGAAGAAAATTTTTAAAAAAAACTGCGCTACTATCTACTGCAGCTGCAATATCTACTTTTATTCCACAAACTTTATCAGCAAAAAAAACATACAACTGGAAAATGGTTACAACATGGCCAAAAAATTTTCCTGGTCTTGGAACTGGAGCTGAAATTTTTGCAAATATGATTAATGAGGCGTCTGGAGGAAGAATAAATATTACAGTTTTTGGTTCAGGTGAAATAGTGCCTGCTTTTGAAGCTATGGATGCTGTTTCTAGTGGAGCTATTGAAATGGGACATGGCGGACCTTATTATTGGAAAGGTAAAGTTGCAGCTGCACAATACTTATCAGCTATACCATTTGGACTTACTCCACAAGAACAAAACTCTTGGTTTGAGAAAGGTGGTGGACAAAAATTAGCCGATCAAATATATAAAAAAATGGGATGTAAGTTTTTTGTTTGTGGTAACACAGGACCACAAATGGGTGGATGGTTTAATAAAAAAATAAATACAATAGAGGATTTTAAAGGTTTAAAGATGAGAATTCCTGGTTTGGGAGGAGAAGTAATTAAAGCTGCAGGTGGAACAGTTGTTAACTTACATGGAGGTGAATTACTAACTTCAATACAATCAGGTGCTATTGATGCTTTAGAATGGGTTGGGCCTTATAACGATTTAGCTTTTGGAATTTATAAAGCTGGAAAATATTATTATTATCCAGGTTGGCATGAACCAGGCGGGGTATTGGATTGTTTTATAAATTTAAAAAAATGGAACTCTTTACCAACAGACCTAAAAAAAATTATTGAAATATCATCAAAAGCAGCTACGCAAAAAATCACTAATGAAATGATAGCTGGTAATAATTTAGCACTTCAAACACTTTTAAAAAAACATAATGTTAATTTAAAACCTTTTCCTGACGAAGTTTTAAAAAAACTTGCAGTATTGTCTGAAAAAGTAATGTCTAAATTAACATCATCGGATAATTTAAGTAAAAAAGTCTATCAAAGTATTATTAATTTTAGGAATGCTTCAATAAAAAGATCTGAAATTTCAGAAAAAAAGTTTTTAGATTCAAGATTAAAATATGTAAATTATGAAAAATAATAAATCCTTAAATAAAATAGAAGATTTTTTATTAAGCTACTGGAAGGGTGAAAAAAAACTTTGGAAAGCGTTTTGGGTTATGGGTTTTGTTTTTCAGATTTTAATCTTTTATATTTTATTATTTCTATTATATATTGGCCAATTTATTGGGTTAACTTGGTCAATTAAAATTACTGTTTTTCTAATATCGAATATTTATACAATTTGGATTTTGGTTTCTATTTGGAATTGCGCATATAATGTTAAAAAAAAAATTTGGGGAGATTTGTCAAGAGTGATAGTAGTTTTAAATATTATATTACTGTTTTTAATTTATACAGGCATATTATCCATTGATTATCAAAATATTGTGCAAACTCCTTAATATAATTTTTCTGGCAACCATAAAGCTATTTCTGGAAATGCGGCAATTAATAAAAGTACAATTATTTGAATTATTACAAAAGGTAAAACTCCCTTATATATATCAATTGTTTTTATAGAAATTGGAGCAATGCCCCTAAAATAAAATAAAGCAAAACCAAAAGGCGGTGTTAAAAAGCTTGTTTGAAGATTAACTGCAATCATAATACCAAACCATAGAGGATTTATGTCCATTTGTAATAATATAGGACCGACAATTGGTATTATAGTAAAAACAATTTGTATAAAGTCTAAAAAAAATCCAAGAACAAAAATCAAAATCATAACAAATAACATCGCTCCTATTATTCCCCCAGGTATTTGATTAATAAATGAAGTTAAAATTTCTCTACCTTCAAGACCTATAAAAACTAAAGAAAAAATTTTAGCCCCAATAAGTATTAAAAAAATCATTGAACTAATTTTTGTAGTATCAAGAATTGACTCACTTAAAACTTTTGAAGAAAAATTTTTTTTAATAAAACTTAAAACAATAGCGCCAACAGCTCCAAAAGAGGCTGCTTCAGTGGGTGTTGCTACACCCATTAAAATTGATCCTAAGACAAGGATAATAAGAATTATTGGTAAAAAAATTATGCTTAATGTTTTTTTTATACTATATTTTTTTCCTCTATTGATTAAAGCTGGCGAGGATTGTGGTTTTAAATAAATCATAATTAATTGCCACAAACAGTAAAAAATAACAAGTAAAATTCCAGGTAATATTGCTCCAGCAAATAAATCAATTGTTGAAATTGGATTTGATGGAATTTTACCTTGAAGTAATTGTGATTGACTATAAGCACCTTGGAGTGCATCACTTAACAAAATTAACACTATAGATGGTGGTATAATTTGTCCTAATGTGCCAGAAGCACATATTAACCCTGAAGCTAATTTTTTGTCATATCCCCATTTAAGCATTGTTGGCAATGTTAACAAACCCATTGTGACAACAGTTGCTCCAACAATACCAGTTGATGCTGCTAGTAAAGCTCCAACAATAATAACTGTAAAACCTAATCCACCCTTAAACTTTCCAAATAAACTTGCTGTAGCTTCTAATAATTCTTCAGCAATTTTAGATTTTTCTAAAATTAAACCCATAAAGATAAACAATGGAACAGCAACTAATAATTCATTAGTCATAGTTCCAAAAATTTTAGACGGAATTAAAGCTAAAAAATCAGGACTCAAAAAATCAAAAAATGATGCTGTTAAAGCAAATAAAATGGCAGTGCCTGCTAAAGTAAATGCAACTGGAAAACCAAATAACAAAAAAATGAATGTGGTTGCAAACATACAAATACTTAATATTTGAGCTGTCATTTTTTTTTTTTTAAAACTTGGAAAATATTTTTACTTCTTTTTTACTTATTACTAAAACACATCTTAAAATTAAGGCTATTGTTTGAATAAATAAAAAAAAACAAAATAAAATTATAGAAGTCTTATAAAGATATAAGAATTGTAAGCCCCCAGCTTCTCTTGACTTTTCTAAACTAGCCCAAGATTTTAGAATATAGGGAATGGAATACTTGCTAATTATAAAAATAAAAGGAAAAATAAAAAAAATAGAAAAGAAAATGTTTACAAATGCTTTATATTTTTCATTAAAATTTCTATAAAAAATATCTACTCTTACATGTTTATCGTCAAGCAAAGTGTATGCTGATCCAAATAAAAAAACTAAACCGTGCATCCAAATATATGACTCTTGCATCCAAACAAATCCAATATTAAAAAAGTATCTAAGCAGAGCAACTGAAAAAGCTATTAAAGTCATGAACAAAACTAACCAAGAGGTTGTTCTTCCGACTTTTAAAGTAATATTCTCAATAACAAAAATTATTTTTTTTAAATTAATCATTAACTTTTAAGTTAAAATATTTTTTCTATAAAATGGTATTTTTTTATTATTTTTTTTTAAGAATTTATTTATAAAAAATCCTGTTAATGATATACCTTGTTTCAATGAATCTTTTGTTGGTTCTACATTTTTATTTATTAAGAATTTTGGTAAATATAATAAATTGTTTTTGTATTTTTCACCTTCATCTTTTGATACTGCCTTACCAGATTTTGGAGAAATATATATAAGGTTTTCTTTTTTTCCAGAAACTACACATTTTTCTAGGTCTAATCCATATCCTAATTCTGATAATAAAAATAATTCCCAATAAACATATTTTTTTACCCAGTCTCTAGACAATAAATTTTCAATCAAATTAATTGTTTTATTATATATTTTAATTTGTGGATTATTTTTCGGTAAACTAAGCTCAATTATTGAACAAATAGTTAACAAAGTACTCAATTTGCTTTGATTATTAAAATAATTGACGCTATTATTTTTAATTAATTCAAATCTACAATTCCATAATTGTTCAACTAATCTAAAACTTGATTTTATATAAACTTTATTTCCTATTTCATATGTTCCAAAGTCTTTTTTTAATACTCCTTTAACAAGGCCAGAATTAATACCATGATTTAACGAAAAAAAAGTAACTAATAATGAGCTTTCTCTATATTTTTTTTTTTTTAAAATAATTCCTTCATCATTTATTTTCATTTTATTAGAGTAACTTATTTTTTAATATGTAATCTACCATTTTTTTTGCAGCATTAATCTCGGCATCTTTAATAGTTTTTGAGGTTGCTGAAAATTGTCTTATCCCTTTTAAACTTACTTCTATTTCAAAACTAGGATCATGTGGAGGGCCTTCTTTCTTTTTTAAATTATATTTTGGTAAATCTAATCCTTTTTTTTGTACAACTTCTTGTAACAATGTTTTTGGATCTTGAGGTGGAAAAATATTTTTTGAAATTTTCTTTTCCCAGTAATTGGAAATAAATTTTTTTGCATTTTCTAAATTTGAATCTAAATATATTGCACCAATTAATGACTCACAAACATCACTTAAAATAGATGTATTTTTTTTTAACTTTAAATCTCTTTTCTCAAAAATATCAATTTTTAACATTTCTTTAATACCAATTTCTTTTGCAACTTCTAATAGTGTTTGTTTTGATACTAAATTAGATAACCTTTTTGATAATGCTCCCTCGTTTTCATTAGGATATTTTAAAAATAAATGTTCAGATATAACAAGAGACAAGACTCTATCGCCGAGAAATTCTAATCTTTCATAATTTTTATTTTTTTTATTTTTAAAACTTGAATGTGTTAATGCTAAATTTATTAAACTTTTATTTTTAAACTTATAATTAATCTTTCTTTCAAATTCATCAACTTTCATAATACGTATTTACTTTTTTATTTAGTATTTTTCCAATTCTATCAAATCTTATTCTCCACTTCCAAAAATTTTTTAGACCATAACCTTTTTTATCTATTGAAAAGAAAACAATCTCAGCTTTACCTACTAAATTTTCAAATGGCACAAAACCAACATAGTTTAAAACTCTGCTATCTATTGAATTATCCCTATTATCTCCCATTAAAAAAAAATTATTTTCAGGTACTGAATATATGATTGTATTATCGTTTGAACTATTATCCCCCTTTAATTCTCTAATAATATGTTTTTTTCCATTTGGCAAAATTTCAACATAATCAAATTTAGTTAAATAATTATTATGAACTTTAATAGATGAATTTAAAATACTATCTCTGTTAAGCATTGTATTGTTTATATATACCTTGCCCTCTTTAACCTGAATTTTATCTCCAGGTAAACCTATTAAAGTTTTTACATAATCAGTTCTATTGTCATTTGGTGTTTTAAAAACAACAACATCGCCTCTTTTTGGGTTTTTTTTCAAAACTCTTCCTTTAAACAATGGTAAAGAAAAAGGTAAGGAATGTTTGCTATAACCATATTTATACTGTGAAACAAATATAAAGTCTCCTACCAATAATGTTGGTATCATTGATCCTGAAGGTATTGTAAAAGGCTGAAAAAAAAATGTTCTAATAAACAATGCTATAGCTCCAGCTGATATAATTATTTTAAAAGCTTCCCACTTACTTTCACTTGTAAAAACAATATATAAAACTAAGAGTAATAATAAAATAATTGATAATTGCATAAAAAATTATTTTTTTTGAAAACTTATAATAACATTAGAAATTACATATTCTTTTTCATCAGAGATTGATATATTAATAATTGTTTTATATCCATTTGGTGTTTTTTTTTTCAAATATTCTTGAACACGGTTGCTTAAATCTATAATAGGTTTTCCGCTTTCTTCGTTTTTTAATGAAATATCTTTAAAAGAAATCTTTTTGGTAAATCCAGTTCCTAATGCTTTCACAAAAGCTTCTTTAGTAGCAAATGATTTAGCTATTTTACTTACTTTAAAAGTTATATTTTTATTTTTTTTTATTTCGTATTCTGAAAAAACTTTTTTTACAAATATATCACCATAATTATCCAATAATTTTTTTATTCTTGATACCTTTAGTAAATCTATACCAGTTCCTAAAATCATTTTTATTATGCTGACTTAAGATAAAAGTTTTTTTTTCTAGAATTATCTATTATTTTTCTCATTTTTAAAATTGATTTTTTTAAACCAACAAAAATTGCTTCTCCTATTATAAAATGTCCTATATTTAATTCAGATATTTCTTTAATTTCTGATATTCTCCCCACTGTTTCATAACTTATTCCATGGCCAGCATGGCATTCCAAATTATTTTTTTTTGCAAAAATTGCAGATTTTTTTAATTTTTCATATTCGTATCTTTTATTTTTTTTGTTATCACAAAATTCTCCAGTGTGAATTTCAACTGAAGAAACGTTCAAATTACTACAAACTGATATTTGTTTTATATCAGGGTCTGTAAAAATACTTACTTTTATATTATTTTTTTTTAATTTTTTTACAAAATTAAAAATTTTTTTTTTATTTTTTAATACGTCCAGCCCGCCTTCCGTTGTTATTTCTTTTCTTTTTTCAGGGACTAAACAAACCCTTTTTACTTTTGAAGAAATAGCAATATTCAACATTTCATTTGTAGGGGCCATTTCTAAATTTAAAGGGATTCTTAATGTTTTCACTAATTTTTTAATATCTATATCCGATATATGTCTTCTATCCTCTCTCAAGTGAGCAGTTATATTATCAGCTCCTGCATTTTGCGCAATTAATGCAGCTTTAAGCGGGTCAGGATGTAGAACTCCTCTAGCATTTCTAATTGTTGCAACATGGTCTATGTTTATGCCTAATTTTAATTTAAAATTCATCTATTTACCTTTAATTCTATTCACAGATGAAACTGAGTCTAATGATCTAATTGAAGCTACGATATTCGTAAAATGATTTAAATTTTTTACCTTAACATCGACTAACATTTCAAAAAATGTTTTTTTTCTTGATGTTAGTTTTAAATTTATAATATTGCCTTTATTGTTACCTATTGCAGAAGCGATTTCACCTAAGCTCCCTGGTTCATTAAGAACAATAATTATTATTCTACCTACATAATCTTCTAGACTAATTTTCTTATTATCCCAGGAAAGAGAAATTATATTTTTTTTTAAAAACTTTCCAATCTCATTACAGTCAGTAGTATGAACGGTAACACCTTTTCCTTTTATTATAATACCAACAATTTTATCACCAGGCATTGGGCAACAACATTTTGAATAATTTATAGCAAAGCCTGGCAATAATCCTTTTAATGGTATTGAATCTTTTTTTTCTTTTTTAAAATTCTTAATAGGTAATTTCTTTATATTTTTTTTTAATGTTGGATAAATTGCATGTAAAACTTTAATAGGATCAAGATTGCCTTTCCCAATCCTAAAATATAAATCATCAATTATAGGTATTTTAAAATAATTTAATGTCTGCTTTAAATTAGCTTCATCAAAAATTTTATTGTTTTTAGAAAAAAAGTGTTTCAGAATTTTTAAACCTAAAGTTGAATATTCTTTATATTCTTTTGTTTTTATAAATTTTTTTATCCTGCTCTTTGCTTTAGGGGTCTTAACAAATTGGGACCAGTTTGGAGATGGACTTTGTAATTTTGATTTTATTATTTCTACTTGATCACCATTTTTCAAATAATTTTTTAAAGGTGTTATTTTTCCATTAACTTTTGCACCAGTACAAACATCACCGAGATTTGTATGAACAGCATAAGCAAAATCAATTGGTGTAGATTTGTCAGGTAAAGCAATTAAATCTCCTTTTGGAGTAAAACAAAAAACTTGGTCTTTATACATTTCCATTTTTGTATTTTCAAGAAATTCATCAGTGTCAGATGAAGTTTTAACTATTTCAACTAATTCTCTTATCCATTTATATTTTTTTCCTTCTTGTAAATTTAAATTATTTTTATATTGCCAATGAGCAGCAACGCCAAATTGAGCTATTTTTTCCATTTCTTTTGTTCTTATTTGAATTTCTATTTTTTGCTTAGCTGGACCAAATATTGTTGTGTGTATACATTTGTAACCATTTTGTTTTGGTAAACTTATGTAATCTTTAAACCTACCTGGTACTATTGGATAACTTGTGTGAATAGTTTTAAGACATAAATAACATTCATCAATATCTTCTACAATTATTTTAAAAGCCATTACATCAGACAACTGTTCAAAACTGATATTTTTTTTTTTCATTTTCTTCCAAATTGAATATGGTTTTTTTTCTCTTCCAATTATTTCAGCTTTAATATTAGATTTTTTTAATACTTTCTGTAATTGTTGAATAATTAATTTAATATTATTTTTTCCTTGAGATTTAAGAAAATTTATTCTTTTTATAATTGTAGATTTAACACTTGAGTTTAATTCTTCAAAAGCTAGGTCTTCTAACTCATCCTTTATTTTTCGTATACCTATTCTATCAGCTAAAGGAGCAAAAATTTCAAGAGTTTCATTTGAAATTTTCTTTTTTTTATCAATATCTTTTAAAAATTTAATTGTTCTCATATTATGCAATCTGTCAGCTAATTTGACAAAAAGAACTCTAATATCTTCAGAAATTGCTAAAATAAATTTTCTTAAGTTTTCTACTTGTTTATTTTTATTTGTTTGATCAAGAGTAATTTTGGATAATTTTGTTACTCCGTCAACTAAGTTGGCAATCTCTAGACCAAAAATTTTTTTTATTTCTTCTTTAGTTGCTAAAGTATCCTCAATAACATCATGAAGTAAACCTGTTATAATTGAATTTTCATCTAATTTCATTTGAGCAAGTATATTAGCTACTTCAAATGGATGTGAAAAAAATGGGTCTCCAGATGCCCTGATCTGGCTACCATGAGCTTTTTTTCCAAAATCATATGCTTTATTTATATTCTCAACATTAAGTTTTGGAAAGTAATTTTTTACTTTTTCAACTAATTTTGCCTGTTCCTTCATTTTATTATTTTTTTTTTTATTATAATATAAATAATAAAATTTACTTTGGTTAAAAAAAATTTGTCAATTTAAGATTAATTTTATCTTATTTTTTTTTATCTTCTTCTAATTCATCAATTAAAGAGGTGTTTTTTTGGAAGGATTTGATCAATTGTAATTTCAAATAATTTAAAGGAATTTTTTCCTGAGCAATTTCTCTAAGAGCTATCACTGTATTTTTATCATTTTCTTTATCTAAATCAGTAGTTTCTCCCTGATTTAATTCTTTTGATCTTTCCGATGCAAATAAAACTAAATCAAAAGGGTTTGATACTTTTTTAATACAATCTTCTATAGTAACTCTTGCCATAACTAAAGTTATAATCTAATAAAAATTTTGTTTTCATCAACTTATTTTTTAGATATTTTAAATATTTTTTGTTTTTTATTTAAATTGCTTATTAGTTCTTTTAATCCTTTCTTTTTTATTGGATGTATCCATTTAGGATTTAATTCTTGTAATGGCTGCAAAACAAATGATCTTCGATGCATTCTTGGATGCGGAATAATTAATTTATTTTTTTTATAAAGTATTTTTTTCTTATAATCGATTATATCTAAATCTAATATCCTTGCTTCGTTTTTTTTTTTTCTCATTCTTCCAAAAAATTCTTCAATATTTAAAATAAATTCTAATAAATCTATTGAAGATTTGTTTGTACTTATTTCAACAACTCCATTTATGTACCAAGGTTGATTTGAAACAGGTATTGGTTCGCTTTTATACCAAGAAGAAATTTTACAAATATTTACTTCTTTTTTTA
>CACLKH010000017.1 GCA_902607475.1 uncultured Alphaproteobacteria bacterium
TAGAATTATTGAAAGAGCACCAACAATTTATTCAATTAATCCTGAAATAATAAATAATGGTATTTTAGGTAGCAGGATGGGGATTAAAGACAACAATACAACTGGAAAATTTACTAATCAAAACTTCGAATTAATTGAAAAAAACATAATGCCTAAAGAATCTGCGAAAGAAATTTTTGAAGAATTTAGAAAAAATAAATATAAATTTTTTATTATCAATGTTTCAAAAGACGATTTTGTAAAAATACTATCCTCAGATTTGATGGAAGGTACAATTTTAATTAACGCATCTTTAAAAGATAATGATATAAGAAATGAAAATTGTAATAAGAATGTTTTACATTCAGCGCCGAGTTATAGAATGGTTACTGATGCCTTAATTCAATTTTTAAAAAAGAAGAATTGGACTAAACTACTATTAATATCAGGTGTAAACGAAAGAGATAAACAATTCTCAGATTCTATTAAAATCTCATCAAAAAGATTTGGTTTAAAAATAATTAATGAAAAAATATGGGATTTTACACATGACTTTAGAAGAACCGCAGATCTTGAAATTGTGAAATTTACACAAGGTGAAAAATATGACGTTTTAGTTTTAGCAGACGAAGGAAATACTTTTGGAGATTCTGGTAATAGTTTTGGCGATTATATTCCATATAGGACTTGGAAACCAACAATTGTTGTTGGTGGGGAAGTTTTAAAACCAACATCATGGCATTTTGCACATGAACAATGGGGTGGAAATCAAATGCAAAGCAGATTTTTAAAAGACTCTAAAAGGCTTATGACAAACATAGATTTTAATTCTTGGGTAGGAATTAGAACACTAGGAGAAGCAATTACTAGAAGCAAGTCATTAGATACTAAGGTGATTCTAGATAAAATTATGGATGAAAAATTTAATCTAGCAGGATATAAAGGTAAACCACTTAGTTTTAGAAAATGGAATGGTCAACTTCGACAACCTATTTTATTAGTAACTCCTAGAGCTTTGGTCTCTGTTTCGCCGCAAAAAGGTTTTGTACATCCTAGAACAGAATTAGATACTCTAGGAATCGATGAGCCTGATACTAAGTGTAAGTTGAATTAATTAATGAAAAATATATTTTATTTGTTGGGTATTAAAAAATGATAAAAAAAATTCTATTAATTGTTTTTTTAATTTTGATACAAAAGATTATACTTGCTGAAACAATATATGTATCAAACGAGAAAGATCATAATATATCTGTTATAGACGGAAATTCCTTAGAAGTTATTAAAACAGTTAAAGTTGGTCATAGACCTAGAGGCATAATTCTTAGTAAAGATAAAAAAAAAATAATAATTTGTACAAGTGATGATAACAGAATAACAGTTGTAGATGTTGACAGTTTAGAAGTAGAGTATTATTTACCATCTGGCCCTGATCCAGAACTAATAGTAATGGATGATGCTGGTAAATTTATTTATGTTGCTAATGAAGATGATAATATGGTAACAGTAGTTGATTATTTAGGAAAAAAAGTTGTTAAGGAAATTCCAGTCGGAGTTGAGCCTGAAGGCATGGGGTTAAGCCCAGATGGAAAAACTTTAGTTAATACCTCTGAAACTACAAACATGGCCCATTTTATTGATACAAGTACACTTGAAATTAAAGCCAATGTTTTAGTAGATGCCCGTCCAAGAGTAGCTCAGTATACTAGTGATGGAAAATTTGTTTGGGTATCATCTGAAATTGGAGGAACTATTAGCATCATTGATGCAGCACAACTTAAAATAATTAAAAAAATAGAATTTAAAATTCCAGGGCTTTCTAAAGAGTCAATCCAACCTGTTGGAGTTAGACTAGATGACAAAAGGCAATTGGCTTATGTAGCGCTTGGACCTGCAAATAGAATTGCTATTGTAAATATGAAAACATTAGAAGTTGAAAAATATATTTTAACAGGACAAAGAGTTTGGAATTTGATGATTAATACCGATGGCACAAAACTTTATACAACAAATGGAGTAAGCAATGATATTTCTGTAATAGATATTGATAAAAGAAAAGTAATTAAATCTATTCCGGTTGGTAGATATCCTTGGGGTGTTGCTATTAAAGAGTAAAAAATTTTTTCTGAATAATTAATATGAATCCTTCAGCTTTAACTATAGAAACTTTAAATCATAATTTTGGGAATTTAAGAGCTTTAGATAATGTAAAACTTACTTTGAAAGAAGGAGATTATTCAATATTGTTGGGTTTAAATGGAGCTGGAAAAACAACTTTATTTTCTTTAATTACAAGATTATATGACAATCAAACTGGATTAATTGATATTTTTTCTCATAATGTAAAAAAAAATCCAACTAAAGCTTTAGCAAACATAGGAGTCGTTTTTCAACAGCCGACAGTTGATTTAGATTTAACTGTTGAACAAAATCTACAATATCATGCATCTCTTCATGGAATGAGAAAAAAACTAGCTCTTGATAATGCACTTATAGAATTGAAAAGACAAAAAATGGAATATATTTTAAAAAAAAAAGTACGTGAATTAAGTGGGGGACAAAGAAGGAGGGTGGAAATTGTAAGAGCATTGATGCATAATCCTAAACTTCTTTTATTAGATGAGCCAACAGTAGGCGTAGATATAGAAAGTAGAAAACTTATTGTTAAACATGTAAAAAGTTTATGTAAAGAAAAAAAATTAGCTGTACTTTGGGCAACACACTTAATTGATGAAGTTGATATAGAAGGTAATCTTATAATAATGCACAAAGGAAAAATTATGATTCACGATAGTGTAAAAAATGTTTTAAAAATAACAAAAACTAAAAATGTATCAAACGCGTTTGATCATTTAACAAAAAAATAATTATGACTATTTTTCAGTATTATTTGTGTTTTAAAGGAATTGTATTTAGAGAGTCTTTAAGATTTTTTTATCAAAGAGAAAGATTTTTTTCAGCTTTAGTTAGACCTTTAGTTTGGCTAGCAATATTTGCTGTGGGTTTTCGTTCTTTTCTAGGAGTCAGTCGACCACTAGGCCAGCCAGAAAATTGGCCTTATCCTATATCCTTAGTCCCCTACGAACTTTATATAGCTGCCGGACTGATAGCAATGATTCAATTATTTAATGGTATGCAAAGTTCTCTTTCGATGGTTTATGACAGAGAAATGGGAAGTATGCGTACTTTACTTGTAAGCCCATTTCCACGATCTTTTTTATTAATTTCAAAATTAGTCGCAGGAGTCTCTGTAAGTATTCTTCAGGTTTTTGCTTTTTTAATGATTGCATTATATTGGGATATAGAACCGCCAATGATTGGATACCTAACTGTTATCCCTGCGCTTTTTTTATCTGGTATGATGTTAGGAGCTTTAGGAATGTTTTTATCATCTGCAATTAAACAATTAGAAAATTTTGCAGGAGTTATGAATTTTGTAATCTTTCCAATGTTTTTTGCTTCTTCTGCATTGTATCCTTTGTGGAAAATTAGAGAATCCAGTGAAATTTTATTTTATTTTTGTTCTTATAATCCTTTTACTCATGCTGTAGAACTTATACGGTTTTCTCTTTACGGACAATTAAATGAAAAATCTCTTATGTTTGTTCTTATTTTTTTATTAATTTTTTTAATGTTAGCAATTTATGGATATGATCCAGGTAAAGGATTTATTGCAAAGAAGAAGGTTTAATTTTTTTTATGATTAAAATAATATTTTTATTATTAAGTTTTTTTTTTATTTCAAATAATGTTTTTGCTCAACCACCAGGCAAAGAAAAAAATATAGATTGGCCGTGCATCCAAGTATATATTGAAGAATTAAGTTGGGGTTCAATATGGACTGGCCCTGTGCTTACTGAAAATTCAGCTAAATGGATAGATAATAAAGATATATTTTTATTAGCAGAAAAATTAATGGATAGAAAAACTAAAGAAAAAGAAGGTATTGATGAGTTGAAAAAATATATAAAGAAAAATAAATCATCTGATAAACTTACCATGTTGTTTCACGCTTTGTTTGATACAACAAATACTATTTGGAAAATAAGAAATGAAAAATTATTAAATTTTGGAAAAAGGCAAAGATTAACTTCAGAAAAAATATCTGTGAAATTAGAAAAAATAAAAGAATTGTCCAAAGATCCTAATTTAAATAAAGATGAAATACAAAAATTAGAAAATGAAAAGTTTTGGGACATAAGGAGATTTGAAGATAGAAGAAATATGTCTGACTCATTATGCGAACAACCAAGGTTTTATGAGAAAAGACTTGGAGTTTACTCAAATATTATCCTAGAAAATATAAATTAAATACTAATATCACTGGTATTTATAACGCTATATAAGTAAAAAAAATTGGTTTGAAAATATATCTTTTGATAACATTTTTTTATTATGCGTATTTATATAACGATTTTTTTGTATTTGTTTCTATATAGTTTTTTGGCTGTAGCTGAAGAAAATGAAGAAATAATTACGCTTCCAGATATTGAAATTCAATCATCAATTGGAGATAGAACAAAACTTACACCTGGAACCACTAATTATATTGGCAGAGATAAAATGGACAAATCAAGAGGTGTAACTTTAGGAGATGTACTTGAGGAAATACCAGGCGTTATATCAGAAGTAGATGATGGTGATACTAGAAAAGGTAACTTTGGTATTCGAGGATCACATTCAAGAAGATCAAGAAAGATTAGTGTTTATGAAGATTACAACCCAGTAAATTTTGCACCATACACTGACCCAACTACACATTATATTCCACCAGAAGAAAGAGTTGCTGGTATTGAAGTTATAAAAGGTTCGGGCCAATTAACTCATGGCCCGCAAACAATGCATGGTATAATTAATTTTTTGAATCATAGACCACCAAAACAAGGTGCTGGAAAAATTATTACATCTTTCGGAGAATCCAATATTGGACCAAGACAACAATACCATATTCGTTATGGAAGAAATTTTGGAAAATTAGGAAATTGGCAAGGTATGTTTACAAGGCATGATAGTAGAGGCCATAGTAGGGGAGATATTGTAAAATTTAATGATTATTTTCTTAATGGCGATATAGATTTAAGTTCTAATCAAAAACTTGCTGTAACTCTAAATTATAATAGAGAAGATTCTGAATATGCAGAAGGTGGTCTTGGGGCAAATCAATACTATGAAGATCCTTATATGGGTAATATGAGAAAATTTGATGATACATTTGAAATGGACTTGGTAAGAACAAGTATCGCACATAGTTATTATCACAGCGACTCTTTAAAAGTAGATACAAATATTTATTATAATTTTGTTTACAGACAACGCTGGTCTCAATCTGATAATGAAAGTGCGGGTTTAGTATCTAGAGAAAGCATAAGTTGTACTACAGATGGAGCATTAGTACAACTTTCTTCTACTAATAATGCTGCTTGCGGTTATAAACACTCACCAAGGCGATATCATACTGGCGGAATTGAAACAAGGTTTTATAAAAATGCAAAGTTTTTTGGTAAAGAAAACTTTTTAAAGTATGGTGCTAAATTTGAATTTGACAAAGTAGAAAGAAAAATGCGTAGAACGGGAACTGATAAAAAACAAACTGGAAATCAATTAGCTGAAGATGATACAGAGTTTGGTGCTTCAAATGAAGATGCCGAAGTTTATGCTTTAGCATTTTATTTGGAAGATGATATCCAATTAAATGAAAAGTTAACCATTACTCCTGGACTCAGATCTGAAAATTATTTTTTTATTCATAATGACAGAGAAAAAAGAGACGGAAATTCAAATGAAAATGACCCTCTTGCAGATAATTATACTTCGTATGAATATGATGAATATGTTGTTCTTCCAGGTTTAGGTTTTACGTACATAGCAAATGATTTTAATCAAATATATGGAGGGATTCATATGGGTATGGCTCCACCTTCAGTTGGTGATGCTGGTTATAGACAAATATCTAATCTTAAAGCACAAAAAAGTTATAATTTTGAATTAGGAGTAATTAATTCAAATTTTGAAAATAATTTAGGAATAAATTTTGAAACTGCATTTTTTAATACTGTAGAATTTGATAGACCAGTAAAATCCTCTTTGAGAACTTCAGGAACGGGTTCTACATTAAAAAATGTAGGTAAGACTATTACTACTGGCATAGAGTTTGTTGCTGATTGGGATCAATCTAAATATTCAAAGAAACAACGTAATTGGTTCGCAAATATTAATTATAGTTTTACATTACCTAAGTTAAAAACCCACCAATTAGGTGAAAGAAATACAAGCAATGATGGTTCAGGCGTTGTTGTAGTTGATGATGTATATGAAAATGATATTCCATTTGTTTCAAGACACAAAGGCTTGCTTACAGTTGGTTATGGAGTTCCTGATAAATGGGATGTTAGTACAACTTTTAGATATCGTGGAGAATATTTTTCAGATATAGATAACACAAAAGGGTTAAGTTTAAAAGGTCGTTGGGGCCAAGTTGATGATCATTGGGTTGTAAATGCAAGAGCAAATTATACTTTAGATAAATGGAATAATTCTAAACTATATTTAAGTACATCTAATTTATTTGATACAGTATATATTTCCTCTGTCTCAGCTGAAGGTTTAAAACCTGGAATGGGACGTTCAATTATGACTGGGATTGAATATAATTTCTAAATATATAGTTAAATCAATTAGTTAAATTTTTTTTTTTTTTAATAATTGCCATATTTTTGCCAAAGAAATGACTATATTAAACATTGTGTCGGAATAATTATTTCAGACATGATTATTAACTTTGTATAGGGAGAATACACATGACTTGGTATACACCTAAAGTATCAGAAGTTGCTGTTGGTTTAGAAATTAACAGCTACGCTTGTGCAGAAGTCTAATTAAAAGACGACTGAGTCAAGCGTTTAATCGATTAAACGTAAACCCTCACTGGTAACACGATGACTATGAAAGTTTTAGTATTGGGTTCGGCTGCTGGTGGGGGTTTTCCTCAATGGAACTGTAATTGTTCTAATTCCTCAGAAGCACGAAAAAATCCTCAAAGAGCAAAACCAAGAACACAATCTTCGATTGCAGTATCTGTTGATAATGGAAAAAATTGGTTTTTATTTAACGCCTCTCCTGATTTAAGACAACAAATAAATGATAATGTTGCTTTGCAGCCAAAAACTGGCATACGACATTCTCCTATTTTAGGAGTTTTTATAACTAATGGAGATATCGATCATATAGCAGGATTACTTAATTTAAGAGAAAGTCACCCTTTGTCAATTTATGCTACAAAAAAAGTTCTTAATATTTTAAATAGTAATACTGTCTTTAATGTTTTAAACCCAGATTTTGTTGAGAGAAGAGAAGTTTCACTAAATCAAACTATATTATTAAAAGATAAAAATAAGAATTCTACAGGAATTGAAGTAGAAGTGTTTCCGGTGCCTGGGAAAATTGCCCTTTTTCTTGAAGATAAAAATAAAGGTAATAATTTTGGTACAGATGAGGAAGATACAATCGGTTTAAAAATTATAGATAAGAAAACAGAAAAATTTTTTTATTATTTACCAGCATGTGCTGAAATTACAGAAGATTTAAAAAATAGACTTAAAAGAGCACCTATGGTTTTTTTTGATGGCACACTTTGGAAAAATGATGAAATGTTAACTGCAAATGTTGGCGTGAAAAAAACTGGACAAAGAATGGGGCATATGAGCATGGCTGGTGATAATGGAACTATAGAAATATTTAAAAATTTAGATGTAAAAAAAAAAATTTTTATCCATATAAATACCACTAACCCTGCTTTATTAGAAGATTCAATAGAAAGAAAAAAAATTAATAAAGAAGGTTGGGAAGTTAGTTATGACGGAATGGAGATAAATTTATGAGTGAAGCAATTGATTATAATACATTATTAACAAGTGAAGAATTTGAGTCCCGTTTAAGAAAAATAGGTGAGACTCGATATCATAATCTTCATCCATTTCATAAACTCTTACACGGTGGAAAACTTAATAAAGGCCAAGTTCAAGCTTGGGCATTAAATAGATATTATTATCAATGTAGTATTCCAATAAAAGATTCCGTAGTAATGTCTCGTATGAAAGATCCAGAATTAAGACGTATATGGAGAAAACGTATTATTGATCATGATGGTGAAAGTGCTGATACTGGTGGAATTGAAAGATGGTATAAACTTACAGATGGTTTAGGACTTGATCGTGCATACGTAGAATCAACAGATGGAATATTATCAACCACAAGATTTGCAGTGGATGCTTATGTTAATTTCGTAAAACAAAGATCTTTGTTAGAAGCAATAACCTCATCATTAACTGAACTTTTTGCCCCAGGTATACATAAAGAAAGAATATCTGGCATGTTAAAAAATTATGATTTTATTAATGATGACATAATGGCTTATTTTAAAAAACGTTTAACGCAAGCTCCTGATGATGCAAAATATGTTTTAGATTATGCATTAGAAAATGCTAAAACAAGACAAGAACAAGAAGATGTTTGCAATGCTCTAATTTTTAAAACTCAAGTGCTTTGGAGTATGTTAGATGCTTTACATTTTTCTTATCACGAACCAGGAATTATTCCTCCAGGAGCTTTTGTTCCTAAAGAATAAAAAAGAATGATGAAAGAAAGATTGTTATTAAAAAGTGAAACTGTACCTGTTATTCCAAATCATGTACGATTTGAGTTTAATGAAGTAAGAAAAGAATGGGTATTACTAGCTCCTGAGAGAGCTTTATATCCCGATAAAATAGCAATAGAAGTTTTAAAAAAATGTGATGGTAAAATTAGTATACAATTAATAGGAGAAGATTTAGCAAAAAAATATAAAGCTCCTGTTGAAAAAATTATTGAGGATATTATAAATATGTTGCAAGATTTAGCCGATAAAGGATTTTTAAAAGAATGTTAAAAAAATTAAAAGCACCACTTGCAATTTTAGCAGAATTATCACATAGATGCCCACTTTCTTGTGCGTATTGTTCTAATCCAGTTGAGTTGGTAGAAAAAAATAAAGAATTAGATACTGATGATTGGCTTAGAGTTATAGACGAAGCTGCAGATTTAGGGATTCACCAAATTCATTTCTCTGGTGGAGAGCCAACTGCTAGGAAAGATTTAGAACAAATGGTCGAACACGCTCATAAAAGAAAACTCTATACTAATTTAATTACTTCAGCTGTTTTACTTAGTCGTGAACGCTTGGAAAAATTAAAAAAATTAGGTTTAGAACATGTACAAGTTAGTTTTCAAGATAGTGAAAAAGAAAATGCAAATCGCATTGGTAATTTTAAAGGAGGTCATGAAAAGAAATTAGAAGTTGCAAAATGGGTTAGAGAACTTGGCATGCCTCTTACAATCAATGCAGTTATGCATAGACAAAATCTTCATCATTTAGAAGACATGATAAAAATGTCAGTTGACTTAGATGCTGACCGGTTAGAAGTTGCTAATGTACAATATTACGGTTGGGCTTTAAAAAACAGAGCTGCATTTATGCCAACAAAAGATCAATTAGAATCTTCAATGGAAATAGTAGAAAAAGCCAGAAAAGATTTAAAAGGAATTTTAGTAATTGATTATGTTCTACCTGATTATTATGCAAAAAGACCAAAATCTTGTATGGGAGGATGGGGTAGACAGTTTTTAAATATTAGTCCAGAAGGAAAAGTTCTTCCATGTCATGCAGCAGAAACTATAAAATCTTTTAATTTTGATAATGTTAAAGATAAAAGTCTTGCTTGGATTTGGGAAAATTCAGAGCCTTTTAATAAATTCAGAGGTACAGATTGGATGCCATCTCCTTGTAAAACTTGTGATAGAAGAGAAATTGATTGGGGAGGCTGTAGGTGTCAGGCATTAGCTTTAACTGGAGATATAGGCGCAGTAGATCCTACTTGTGAATTTTCTCCACTTCATGAAAAAATTTTTGGTTCAGCGACTGAAGAATCTAGTAGCGAAGCTCCGGAGTTTATTTATAGATTGCTTTCTAATAAAGAAGTAGAACCGGTTAAAAAATAACTTTTATTTTAAAGGATCGCCTAATTTATCTAAAAGCGGTATCTCATATCCTCTTAGAATTTCATTAATTTCTTCTTGATTATCTTTGATTAAATTATTGATAGTTTTTAACCATTCTGGTTCATTTCTTCTGATACCCATAGTAAAACGATAAACCAATTTACCTCTACTAACTGTTTCTTCTTTTGTTAAAGGAACAATTTTTATAGGTTTTTTTGCTTTTTTTGCTTCATACCCGGCTAACGGGCCCCAAAGAATTGCAACATCTATCTTACCATCTACTAGGTCATTGGTTGCATCAATCCAAGGTTTTTGTTTCCTAGGATCTGCTGCCTGGAGATACCATTTGGCTTGATCAAATAGTTCGTATTTTGCCACATAACTGGTTGGCGGAGTTCCATGAATTATTCCAATTTTATATTTTTTTTCTTTGATTTCAGGATCGGATAATGTTTTTATATTGATATTTCTTTCTTCAAGACTCATAAATGCATACGATGAATTATAAAAAGGATTGCTGTTTTGTACAAACTCGTGTATAGCAGGGAATGTAACTATTAAATCACAAGTTTTAGCATCTAAAGTTCTTCTTACGAATCCAGATGTCATGGGGTACCAAGAATATATTACTGGGATATTTCCAAGTTTTTTTGCAAACAGATCTGCGATTTTATTTTCATAACCTTCGTTATTTTGATTGGAATAAGGTAAATTATTTGGATCAGCACAAATTCTTAGTGTTGTTTTAACACTAACTTCACCAGTTATCTGTTGCGCGCTATAAGTTGTACTAGATAAAATTACTAGGTAAAAAAAACCTATTAAAAATATTTTTAATAAATTGAACAAGTCAGATCTACTTTATTTTCCAACCTTTTCCAGGACGATTTGTAGTTGTAAGTTTACCATCAGCCATGGCAGCTATGTAACCAAAAATACCATCTATGTTAGTCATAACATCTGTAACATCTCCATGTCCAGGCATAACATTTACAGTTCCACCAGCCATTTCTCTTTTATAACCATTTACAACTGTATCTAAAAACCACTCATATGGGGTGTCATATTTTACTTTATTACCCATTTTTTCTCCTTTTTGAGCGTATTTATATGAATCTAAAAGATTAGGTGCAAAGGAACTTCCTCTTGCAGCCTTACCGTGGCAGACGTGGCAGTTTTGATGAAAAATTCTGTACCCGTAATAAGAAGCTTTATTGATTGCCTGTTTTTCGCTTCCTTCTGCATTAGGGTCTTCAATTACATAATAAGGTTTTTCAGGAGTCCATTCAAAATTAGCATGACCATCTGATAATGCTTCTTTAGAAATAAAAGAAAATATAAATAAAGTTAAAGAAAAAAATATAAACTTATTAAAATATGAAATCATTACTTGCTCCCTTTTAAAAATTTAAACCCTACAAGAATAATAAATTTTATTCTTAAAAAAACAATACTTTTTTTTTTAAAAAAAAAAAAAAAAAGCCCGGAAAAAAACACCGAGCTTTTTTTTAACTTAACTAAACGATATTAAAGACTGAAAACAGTCAATGTACCGCCAAGTCTTGTGTAATTGTGAAGTGCTTTATATGCACCCACAGCACCTAGACCCGCTGTATCTTCAGTAAGACCAGCTGCTAGACCAATTCCGGCCCAACCGCCAACACCTGAAAGCACACCGATGTATTGTTTACCACCATGCGCCCAACCGTTAACGTTACCGATGATTCCAGAAGGTGTACGGAATTTCCAAAGTGTTTTACCATTAGCTGGATCAACACCTTTTATGTAGCCTTCAAGGGTACCATAGTACCATACGCCACCACCAGTTGTAAGAGCTCCACTCCATACAGAGAAAGGCTCTTTTTTAGACCAGTTTATTTTACCTTTATCAGGGTCCCAACTAATAAAGTTACCTAAGTGAGTACCGCCTGGAGCTGGAAACATGCTCAAAGTAGCACCAACATAAGGTTGTCCCGCTGTGTAAGAAACACGGAAAGGTTCGTAGTCCATACAAACGTGATTTGTAGGAACTGCAAATGTATTCGTGTTAGGATCATAAGCAGCAGGTTGTTGGTCTTTAGTACCAAGAGCTGCAGGACAGATGTTTTTAGTATTTACATCCTCACCACCAGCTTCTGTGCTGTACTTTTTAACACGATCATGAAGACCAGTTTTTTTACTTTGGCCTCTAGACCAGTTAGTCGCAGGATCATATTTCTCTATCACTAGAGCTTCACCTGTTTTCGCGTTCCATGAGTAAGCAAAACCATTTCTATCAAAGTGAGTGATAGCTTTTTGGCCTTGAACTGTAGACATGATATGTTCGTTAACGCCATCATAGTCCCATTCATCATGTGGAGTCATTTGGAATACCCAATTAACCACGCCAGTGTCAACATCTCTGGAAAAAGTACTCATTGACCATTTGTTGTCACCTGGACGTTGTACAGGATTCCAAGTACTTGGGTTTCCGTTACCGTAGTAAAGAGAATTGTTGGCTTTATCATATGGCCACCATCCCCATACGGAACCGCCACCAATTTTCCATTGGTCGCCTTCCCAAGTTGTGACACCTGAGTTTTTAGGAAGTTTAACCATTGTCTTCCCACCCCAAGTACCAGTAGTTTTACCTGGCACGATAAGTGTTTGATCGTCTGGACCCATTGAGTATCCACGCCAAACTCTTTTACCAGTTTTGATGTCATAAGCATTAATCCATGCTTGAACACCAAATTCAGCACCAGACATACCAGTGATCACTTTATCTTTCATGATAAAAGGTGAATTGGTATTAGTTTGTGCAAGAGATGGATCTCCATTCTTAACTGACCAAACTAATTTTCCTGATTTAGCATCAAGAGCAACTAGAGTTGTATCAGCTTGTTGAAGGAAGATTTTTCCATCACCATAAGCTAGACCTCTGTTAACAGTATCACAGCACATAACTGGGATAACATCAGGATCTTGCTTTGGATAGTAAGACCAGATAATTTTACCTGGTTCGTTCAAATCAATAGCATGAACGTTATTTGGGAATGCAGTATGAATGTACAAAGTATCCCCAATTACAAGAGGGCCACCTTCATGACCACGAAGAACACCAGTGGACCAAGACCAAGCAACCTTAAGATCTTTAACATTGCTTTTATTGATTTGCTTTAGACTAGAGTGTCTATGCAACTCAAAATTTCCACTTGGGTGCGCCCAATTGTTTGAATTGTTTATTAGCTTAGCAAGGCCAGAGTTAGCGCTTGCGCCCGCAGCAATAGCAATTGCTGAAGAAGCTAATAAAGCAACTTTAAGTGATTTTTTCATATAAAGATTCCTCCCGAATATGAAAATGTATATACAAAACGGCATGAACATAATAGTTCTTGCCAGAATATTAACTTACTGCGACGATAATTTAAGTCAATGATTTTTTGCCATAATTTTGCCACATTTATGCCTAAATTCTGACACATTTGAAATATTTTAAAAAAGGTAATGTTAAATCAATTACTTAATAAGAAAAATAATTAACAGATTATCCACACTTTTTTTCACAGGTTTACTCACATTGACTAAGTTTTTTAATTGAAATATATTTATATTAATTATGACTTTTACCCAAAATTTTAGAGCATTTATTTTATTGGCAATTCTTCCATTTGTTATTTTTAATTATGCAAATAGCGAAAGTTTGCCAAAAGAATGGGAAGAACATTCAGAAAATATAACAATTTTAGATACAGAAGAAGTACAAGAAATTGTTAAAACTAATAGTGCTATTTTGTTAGACTTTTGGAAAAAAGATATTAAGCCAGAAAAATTAGACCGAAAAAAATGGATGCCTGCTCAACGATATTCTATATCTGGAGCTAAATGGATTCCAAATGCTGGTTTAGAAACACTAACTCCAGAATTAAGAAACTATTTTGAAGAAACTGTAAAACGTTTAACAAAAAGTAATAAAGATGCAAAACTAGTTTGTTTTTGTAGAAGAGGTTATTATGCAAAAATTGCGGCAGAAAGATTGGTTCGAATGGGATATACAAATATTTTTTTATATCCTGGAACAGATTTGTGGGAAGATGCAGGCAATAGGTTAACAATTGTAAAGCCTGAAAAAATAAAATGAAAGAAATAAAAACAATAAAATTTTTTTTTATCTTTATTCTTTTTTTTTTACTTTCACCATTAATAATTGCTGAAAATAAAATTAAACCTTTAGATGTTAAAAAAATAGCAGATGGAGTTTATGTTCATTATGGAAAACATGAAAATTTTTATGAAAAAGAAGATAATATTGGCGATATTGCAAATTTAGGTTTTATCATTGGAGATGATTCAATAGCAGTAATAGATACAGGCGGTTCTCATCAAGTTGGAGAATCCCTAAAACTTGCAATTAAAAAAGTTTCAAAAAAGCCAATTAAATATGTAATTAATACACACGGACACCAAGATCATGTTTTTGGAAATTCAGCATTTCTATCAGAAGGAGTAACTATTTACGGTCATTATAGTTTAAAAAAATTTCTACAAGAAAGAGGATCACAATATATAAGACAGATTACTCAAGCAGGTGATAAAGTAAAAGGAACCAGTCTTATTTTTCCTCATAAAGTTATTGCAGAAATCTCACCAGACCAAGTAAAAAAATTGTCTGATGAGATGACAATTGATTTAGGAAATAGAAAATTATTATTAACCTCGCATGCAACTGCTCATACATATAGTGATGCAACAGTTTTAGATTTAAAAACTAAAACTTTTTTCGTGGGAGATTTAGTTCAAGATGAAAGAACACCAACTATGGATGGTTTAGTAAAAAATTGGATTAAAGTATTAAATGAAATAGAAAAAATTGACTTTAAAATTATGGTTCCAGGGCACGGAAAAATACAAAAAGATAATACTGCATTAGAAAAAACAAAAACATATTTGCAGGTTTTATATGACGATGTTATTGATGGTTTAAAAAAAGACATACCTGCTGAAAAAGTTATAGAAACAGCTGCGCAATCAGAAAAAGATAAATGGGTTTTATTTAATAGAGTAAATCCTGGGAATGTAGTTAGAACCTTTATGAGGTATGAATGGGAATATTAACAAATATAATTTGGAGATGATGGGTCGATAGCTGTAATAGATACAACCATTCTAATTTTGCCTTCAAAATCAAAGATCACAATGTTATAATTTCACCATGAAAAAAACATCATTAAGCATATTGTTTTTGTTTCTATTGGTGCAAATTTTAAATTTCAAAGTATATGGCGATATGCATGATATGCCAATGCATGATATGCCAATGGATGATATGCCAATGGTAGACCAAAAAACTTATACCAAGCAAATTTCAGTACCAGACACTCCTCAAAAAGTTAAAGATGCTACCTTATCAAAAGAAGAAGTATTGCAAATTTTAAAAAACTCTAGCAATAAAAAACCCGCATATTTATGGAGAAAAAACCTAAACGATTTAGATTTTTCTAATGTCGATTTTAAAGGAGCAAATTTATCTGCAAGCTGGATGAACAATGCTAATTTATCAGGAGCTGATTTGTCTGGAGCAAACCTAGATATTGCATTTATGTATAAGGCTAACTTAAAAGGAGCAAAACTTGACAAAGCAAGTATGTTTTCTACACAAATGCTAGGAGCAGATTTATCCATGGCTAGCCTTGAAGGAGCAACTATTGCAGCAGATTTATATAAAGCAAATTTAAGAGGAGCTAATTTCAAAAATGCAAAAATGGGTGCAGATACGAAAAATCAATCCATGGGTATAATGGCTCTCAAAGCTAAGAAAGCATTTTTTGATAATGCAGATCTTAGTGGTGCTGATTTGTCAAGAACTGATTTAGAATATGCATCATTTAAAAATGCTAATCTTTCTAATGCTAATTTAGAATTTGCAAAGTTAACTGGAGCTAATTTTGTTGGAGCCAATCTAACCAATGCTAATTTTACTAATGCCGAACTTGGTGCAAATCATTTTTGTGGTTCTATTGGTTTTGATAAAGCTATAGGGCTAAAAAAATAGTTTCTAATATGATCGTTATATTGTAATTTATAATTTATAGAGTATATAATGTAAAAATATGTACCGCGCATTATTATATATTACTTTCGCCTTATTCTTTTCACTTACATTTTCTGTAAAAGCAGAAGAAGCATATTGCGCTGTATCTGAAGAATGCAGGGAAGCAAGATGGACAGATTTAAAACAAACAATTTTTAAAGATATAGATATTAAAAGTGGAGAAGGCATAATTGAGTTATCTACTCCAAAGCGTGCACCTGATGCTGCATTTGTTCCAATGAGTTTTAAAACACATAAACTTAAAAATCAAGATGATTTTATTACCAAAGTACATTTAGTTATTGATATGAATCCATCGCCTTATTCAGGAACTTTTAAATTTGCTACCAACTTAGATCAAATTGAATTGGCAACAAGGATTAGATTGGATGCATATACAAAAGTAAGAGTTATAGCAGAGACCAAAAAAGGAGATTATTTTATGGCTGCAAACTTTGTTAAGGGTTCAGGCGGATGTGCTGCTCCTCCATTAGGTGATTTGGACAATATGATTGCAAATGCAGGTAAAATAAAAATAAAAGTAAAAAATGTTGAAGAAAAAGATGATATAGCTGAAGCAAAAATAATGATATCACACCCACAATTTAATGGTTTACAAGCGAATCCAGAAACTACAGAAATGATCGAGGCTTATTTTATATATAATGTCGAGGTTACTTATAATGATAAAATAGTTATGTCCTTAGAATCTGATATTTCAATAAGCCAAGATCCTACTTTTAGATTTAATTTTCCAGTAGGTGAAGGAGGTGATTTAAAGATTACAGCTAAAGATATTGATGGCAATATCTACTCACACTCTGAAAAACTCGCGATGCAAGATAACCAATTAAAAATAGCTTTTCAATAATAATAAATAATTAAAAGATATATAAGAAAAAAGCCCTGGGATAAGGGCTTTTTTTTTTCATAGGGAGATAGAGGAGGATAAACTTTTTGTTCTTTACAACTTGTAATATAGATCTTATATAGTAATTAACGTAATTTATTATTAATATGACTATTATTGATTCTGTGAATAATGAATATTGCATTAGTTGACCTTAATCTATTAATTGTTTTTGATGCTGTAATGAGAGAAAAACATGTTACACGGGCAGCAAAAAGAATTGGTATGACTCAACCAGCAGTAAGCAATGCATTAAATAGATTAAGACACATTGCAAAGGATGATTTGTTCATTCGTTCAGCTGATGGCGTTGTTCCAACTGCTAGATCTATAGAATTAGGACCTCCAATTCGTCAAGCAATAAATTTGGTTGAAAATGCATTTGACCCCACATCTTTTGATCCAAAAAATTCAATAGATGTATTTAATATTGCTATTTCAAATTATACTGCTTCTATACTTTTTCCAAAATTAGCTGAAGTTTTAGAAAAAGAAGCACCCAATATTGATGTTAGATCTAAACAACTTGGAGACGTTGATTTATTAAAAGAATTAGAAGCAGCAAATATTGATTTTATAATTGCTGGTCAACAATTACAAGAAACTGAAAATTTTATTTCTCATCATTTGTACGATGAAGATTTTGTATGTGTTATGCGAAAAGGCCACCCTCTAGCTAAAAAAAAACAATTAACAATAAAAGAATTTTCACAATCTAAGCATTTAATGGTAGCAACAACCGGAAAAGCTTTTGGTTTTGTTGATTATCTTTTAGAGGCTAAAGGAATGAAAAGAAGAGTCGCAATGACAGTAAACCAATTTTTAGTAGCCCCATCAATTATTAGACAGTCAGATATGATTTTAACTGTAAGTAAAAGAGTAGCTGAAAAATTTAGACTTGATA
>CACLKH010000018.1 GCA_902607475.1 uncultured Alphaproteobacteria bacterium
TATTCATTTTTTCATACTTTTGTAGGCCAAATTTTCTTTTTTTAACTCTTCTAATACATTTATTTACATCCATATCTAATATAATTGTTAAATCAGCGTGGAATTTATTGAATATAGAATCTTGTATTATTTCCAAAACATTTAATTTTAATCCATTGCCATATCCTTGATAAGCAATTGTTGAATCTCTAAACCTATCACAAATAACCCAGATACCTTTTTTTAAATTTGGCTTAATTATCTTTTCTAAATGGTCGCTCCTGGCGCTTATATGAAGTAAAGATTCTGTGATTGGAGACCAATTTTGCCTTTTTGATTTAAATATTAATTTTCTAATTTGTTCAGCTCCAAAAGAACCTCCGGGCTCTCTGGTGGATTTAATTCTTATCTTTTTTTTTAAATTTTTTTCTAAAAATTTAATTTGTGTTGATTTACCAGTTCCTTCACATCCTTCTATAGTAATAAACTTACCTTTAATCATTATTTATCTTTGCTACTAACTCCAAATAATAAATAATTTATTATAGAAAAACTTCTATAAAATCTACCTACCTTACCAATATCTTTGCCTGCATAAATATCCTTAATTTTAATATCATCCCCTTCTATTACATGTAATTCTGCTAATTTATCTCCTTTTTTAACTGGAGATAATATTGGTGTTTCATAAACTAGTTTAATTTTGAATTTATCTATATTTTTTTTTTTAATAGTTACGTTTAAATCCTCATTTGAAACTAATGGAACGAATGACTCTTTTCCAAGCCAAACTTTTGCAAACTGAATTGGATCCTCTGCTTGATATAAATTATAATTTATAAATTCACGAAAAGCCCAATTTACAAGTTTTTTGGTTTCATTAATTCTTTCTTTTTCACTATTTAATCCATTTACAACTGAAACAACTCTTCTATCACCTCTATTTGCTGAAGCAGCTATTCCATATCCAGATTGAGAAGTTCTACCAGTTTTTAATCCATCATAACCATCTGATGATATTAGTTTATTTCTATTAAACTGATGTATGTCATTATATGTAAACTCATTTAATGAAAATAAATAATAATATTCAGGAAAATTATTAATTATTAATTTTGATAAATAAGCAATATCTTTTAATGACATATAATGATTTTCATGTGGCCATCCGGTAACATTTTGAAAATTACTATTCAATAAACCAAGTTCAACAGCTTTTTCATTCATTTCATCTACCATATTTTCTTCTGATCCAGACAATCCTTCAGCTAAAACTATGCATGCATCATTTCCTGATTGAATTATTATTCCTTTTAGCAAATTTTCTACCGTAACCATTTCGCCAATATTTACAAACATTTTAGATCCTCCAAATTTCCAAGCCTTTTTACTTACTAAGAATTCTTGATCTATTTTTAATGTTCTATTTTGCAACCTTTCAAAAACCATATATGTGAGCATTAATTTACTCATAGATGCAGGTCCTTGTTTTAAATCCGCGTTTTTTTCGAAAAGTATTGTATTTGAATTTACATCTAAAATAATTGCTGAATTTGCTCTAGTATCAATTGCATGGATTCTTAAAATCAACAAGAAATAAATCAAAATAAATAAAAAAACTTTTTTAAAAATTAAATTCATCTTTTTTTTCTTTCTATAAATAGTTTTGCATTATTAAAACCTTTTTTATGAATAACACTGAGAATATGTTCTGCTTCATTTAAATTTTTAATTGGCACAGTTGTTACTTTATAATACTTTTGACTATTTAGTAAACTTAAACTAATAAGAATTTTATCATGAATTGGTTTCATTTTTTCTTTTAAATTTTGTGCATCTTCAAAGTTTCTAAACTTTGTAATATTGATTCTAAGATAATAAGGAGGTATGTAAGATTTTTTATAATTTATTTTAAGTTTTATTTTTTCTTTCGAATTTATAAAATTATCAGGTTTAATTTCTTCATTTTTTTTTTTTTCATTATTCATTAAATTTTCTGTTTCAACTAATTCTTTTTTTAATGCAACATCTTTCTCTAAATTTTCTTTATTATTTTTTATCAAGTTATTATTTTTTAATTTACTCTGAGCTTGTATCGTTAAATCAGGTATAACTTTAATTTTTACTAAACCTTTGTTCTTAATTTTTAAATAACTAGCAGTTTTTTTTGATAATTCTATAATTCTAAAATTATTTTTAGGTCCTCTATCATTAATTCTTACATTAATTGAATAACCATTATATAAATTTGTTATACGAACAATAGTTGGAAGCGCCAAAGTTTTATGTTTTGCAAATATTTTTTTATTTGAAAAAATTTCTCCATTTTGTGTTTTTTTTTCTTTTATTTTTGAATTAACTGACGCTATGCCTATTTCAATATAATTTAAATCATTCTTTGGATAGTGCCATTTATCTTTTATTTTATATGGTTTTCCTACTTCGTATTTAATTTCATTTTCTATATTCTCTGCAAAAGACGAGTGGCTAAGTAAAATAAAAAAAATAATTAAAAAATATAGGAATACATTTGGCATTTAGTTAATGCTAATAGAGTCAGATAACATACCAACAGCGATGGCAAAATAATTAGATGTATTCCATTTTAAAATTCTTTTAAAATTTTTATAAACTAAAAAATATCTTGCTTTGTTGTTATCATTTATTTTTATTAAATAACCTTCTATATTTTTTTTTGGTAAATCAGTTCCATCAATTCTTCTAACACCTAACATTTGCCACTCACTTATTTTTTTTTTATTTTTTAATGTTAATTCCTCATCAATTAAATTAAAATCATCATTAATCTTTACTTCCCTACCCCATGTTTCATTATGATCCCATTTTAATTTTGATAAATAATTTGCTGCTGATGCGAGAGCGTCTTCTTTTGAATTCCAAATATCTTTTTTTCCATCGTTGTTATAATCTTCAGCATAACCTAAAAAACTCGAAGGCATAAATTGAGTTTGTCCCATTGCTCCAGCCCAAGAACCCATCATTTTGTCATAAGAAATATGTCCATCATCAATTATTCTTAAAGCATTTAAAAGTTCTTTTGAAAAATATTCGCCTCTACGTCCATCATAGGCAAGCGTTACAAGAGAATCAATTACTGGAAAACCACCTGAAATTCTTCCAAAATCAGTTTCTATACCCCATAGTGCAACTATAAATCTTGGTTGAACTTTATATTTTTTAGATACATTTTCTAACAAAATCCAGTTTTCTCTTATTTTAGATATCCCCTTTTTTCTTCTTTGATTAGAAACAACTCTATTTAAATATTCACTTAATGTAAGTGTAAATTCTGGCTGTTTCCTATCAAGTTCTATAACTCTTGGAATGATTTTTACTTGATTTAATGTTTCATCAATAGTTATTTTTGAAATACCGCTTTTTTCAGCCCTAATTTTAAATTTTTCCAACCAAGTATGGTAATCTAATTCATTAGATAACAAATTAGTTGTTAATATAAAAAATATTAGAATTGTAAAATATAATTTTGATGCCATATTCTATTTTTTTTATTTAATTTAATAATAGTATAATTTTCCATTTATTTTATTCTATAAGTAAATAAAGGATGGGTGCCTGAGCGGTTGAAAGGACTGGTCTTGAAAACCAGCAAGGGTTTTTCCCTTCGTGGGTTCGAATCCCACCCCATCCGCCATTTTTTGATGATATGGACAAAAGAGTAATTAATAAACAAATTATTATTGAGAATTATTCCGAAAAAAGCTCGGTTTTATACGATAATAATATTAATAAAAATTTTTTATACGGTGAAGCTACAAAAAGATTTATTAAAAATATAAAATTAAATAGTAAAGATTTTGTGGTAGCGGACATTGGGTGTGGCACTGGATATGTTTTTGAAATTCTAACTAAAAAATATAAAGAAAAAAAAATTAAATTTTACGGAATAGATCCAGCCAAAGGAATGTTAAAAGTTGCTAATAAAAAAATAAAAGATAAAAGAACAAAATTCATTAATGGTAGTTTTGAAAAAATACATTTAAAAAATAATTCTGTAGATAGAGTTATATCTACTTTAGCGCTTCATTGGGTTAAATCTATTGACAAATCATTAAAAGAATTAAAAAGAGTTTTAAAATCAAAAGGTTCTGTTGATATATTAATGATAGAAAAAAGTGATGGTAAGGAATTTAAAAAATTAGTTTTTAGAGTTATGAAAAAATTTTTATCTAATAAACAAATTTTTAATGCTGCAAACCTTATTAACAGAGTAACAAAAAAAGAAATAACAAAAAAAATTATAAAATATTTTGATTTAAAAAAAGACTATAATCTTTCTGTAAAAATTAAAAAAAAATTAATATATGGTAATTGTAATGATCACATTAAATGGTGGCAAGCACGTTCACTACAAATAATTTCTGAAATAAAAAATAAAAAATTATTTATTAATACTTTAAAAAAAGAACTTGATAAGTTTAAAACCAAAAAAGGTATTCAGTTTGATTTAAGTCTTTTAGAAATACATTTATTAGAAAAATAAACTGAAATTATTTTATTATATCAAGAGAGTATCCTGAAGATCTTACAGTTCGAATTAAATCCTTTGTATTTTTAATATTTATGTTTTTTCTTAGTCTTCTAATATGGACGTCTACAGTTCTTGCTTCGACATTTACATCGCCCCATATTTTATCTAACAATTGATCTCTTGAAAAAACTTTCCCGGGGTTTTCTAAAAACAATTTTAATAATTCAAACTCTTTGGGATTTAATTTGACAATTTTTCCTTCTCTTTTAACTCGAAATGTTTTTAAATTCATGGTTATTGTATTTTTATAAGAAAGTTGATCGTCTAAATTTGATGGGTTACTTCTTCTTAAAAGAGAATTAATTCTAGCTAACAACTCCATTTGCGAAAATGGTTTAGTTACATAATCATCCGCTCCAGTATCTAGACCCCTAAGTTTATCTTCCTCTTCTCCTTTAGCAGTTAAAAAAATAATAGGTGTTTTTTTTAAATCTTTGGCAGATCTGATTTGTCTACATATTTCTAAACCAGACATATTTGGTAACATCCAATCTAACAAAATTATATCTGGTTTTAAACTTTCAGCATGAAATATTGCATCTTCTCCATCACTAACTGTTTCTACACTGAAATTTTCTTTTTCAAAAAAAGTTTTTAATACAGCGGCTAGACGGTCTTCGTCTTCAACTAATAACAACTTTGTTTTCATATTTATTTTTTAAGTGTAAGTTTTGCTTTTTTGAATATATTGGAAATATCTGTTTTGTATTTCTTTTCTTTTTTATATGTTTTCATTTCTTTCGAAGATATTTTTTGAGTAATATGATTTCCTGTAACATAATAATAAATCATTTCAGCAATGTTTTGTATTTGATCTCCTATTCTTTCTAGATTTTTAGCTACTGATATAACTTGAGTACAACTTGCAATATTTTTAGTATCCTCGAGCATATAAGTTAAAGTTTCTCGAAATAAGATATCATAAGATTTATTAACTTCTGCATCATTTAACCAAATTGCTTTAACTTTTTTTAAATCTTCTTCATTAAATGAGTTAACAACTTTTCTAAAATTTGAATTTACAAGATCAAATAAAGTGTCCACTGATAAAACTTTTTGATTAACAGGCAATTTTGAAAGCCATCTTGAAGCTTTGGCAATATTTTTTGCTTGGTCTCCAATTTTTTCTAAATCAGATGCTATTTTTATAGATGAAATTACATATCTTAAATCAATTGCTAAAGGTTGTCGTAAAGCAAATAGTTGAATCGACATATCCAGTAATTCTTGATAAAGCGCGTCTATTTTTTTGTCCCGTTCAATGACTTTTTCAGCTATTAAAATATCTCTTTCATTTAAAGATTGATATGCATATGCTAATTGAGATTCAACTAATCCTGAAATTTTATTTATATGGTCTTTTATTTTATCTAAATCTCTATCAAATCCTTTTACTATATGTTGTTCCATAACTTTTATATAATAAATGTTTTATCCAAATCTACCTGTTATATAACCAAGAGTTCTTTTTTGTTTTGGGTTAGTGAATATTGTTGAAGTATCAGAAAATTCTATAAGCTTTCCAAGATGAAAAAATGCTGTTTTTTCTGATACTCTTGCTGCTTGTTGCATATTATGAGTAACAATTATAATAGTTATTTTCTTTTTAAGTGTGTCTATTAATTCTTCGATAATAGCGGACGCAATAGGATCTAATGCAGAACAAGGTTCATCCATTAAAATAACAGAGGGATTTATTGCTATGGCACGAGCTATACAAAGACGTTGTTGTTGCCCACCTGATAAACTAGTTCCTGAATCATTTAATCTATCTTTAACTTCATTAAATAAACCGGCTTCTGTTAAACTTTTTTCTACAAGATCGTCAGATTCTGATTTATTACTTACTAAACCATGAAGTTTTGGAGCGTAAATAATATTATCATAAATTGATTTTGGAAATGGATTTGGTTTTTGAAAAACCATACCAATATTTGTTCTTAGTTTAACAATATCTACTTCTGGGTTATAAATATTTATTCCATTTAAAATAATTTTTCCTTCAATTGTACAATTTTCTATAACATCATTCATTCTGTTAAGACATCTTATAAATGTTGATTTACCACAGCCTGATGGTCCAATTAAAGCAGTAACTTCGTTTTGATTTATATTCATACTAATATTATCGACAGCAATTTTTCCATTGTAAGAAACTGTTATATTTTGCACAGATATTGTGACTTTTTTACTCGTGCTTTTCTTAAGTTTATTAAATTTGGAAATTGGAATTATCTGTTCTTCTGCCATGTGCTTACCATTTCTTCTCAAATTTGTGTCTAATATATATAGCTGTCGCATTCATTACAATTAAAAATGAAAGTAAAATTAAAATCGCTGCAGATGTTCTTTCAACAAATGCTCTTTCTGGATGATCAGCCCACATAAATATTTGCGCTGGTAATGCAGTTGCCGGATCTGTTATAGCTATAGGTGTATCTGGAATAAAAGCAATCATACCAATCATTAATAATGGCGCAGTCTCACCAAGGGCTCTTGCTAATGCAATAATTACGCCCGTACAAATACCTGGTGTAGCCAGTGGTAAAACTTGATTAAAAATAGCTTGCATTTTAGATGCACCTAATGCTATTGCTCCATCTCTAATTGTATCAGGAACAGCTAACAAAGAAGCTCTTGTAACTATTACAATCGTTGGAAGAGACATTAATGCTAAAACCAAACCGCCGACAATTGGCGAGGATCTTGGTAAATGAAAAAAATTTATGAATACAGATAGGCCCAATAGTCCAAAAACAATACTCGGAACAGCTGCTAAGTTATTAATATTTATTTCTATAAAATCTGTAATTTTATTTTTCTTTGCAAATTCTTGTAAAAAAATAGCTGCAAATACACCTATTGGAACTGAAATACATACTGCTACAAACAAGCAATAAAACGATCCTATTATTGCACCTAAAACTCCTGAAACTTCAGGTTCCCTGCTATCAGATTTTGTAAATAAAGTTTTATTAAAAACAGTTAATATGGCTCCATCTGATTTTAATTTATTTATTGCTTCAATTTGAAAGTCTGAAATCTTTCTATTTTCCTCAGAAATATTTAAACTTATATTTCCTTTAATCATTTGATCAACATCATCTGATGCAATTAAATTAATTTTTACTGTTTTTCCAATTATAAGAGGATCATTTAATACACGGTCTCTAAGTGTTAGAAAACTATTGTAAGAAATAAGAGATTTAATTTCTGAAGATTTTGGATGGTTTTTATCAATATTTAAAAATTTAAAAAGTGACTGAGATATTAGTTTGGAATAATCTGCAGTATTTAGTGTTGTGATTTCTCTAGCACCAGTAGGATCTATTAATTCTTCATTAAAATTAATATTTAATTTAATTCTTGTTTGATAAAAAGCAGAATATCCTTTTGAAAATATTGTGATGAAAAGAATTATAAGCATTGATAAAGCAAATATGATTGCTGATAAACCACAAATTTTAAATAGTTTTTCTTTTCTAGTTCTTTTTGAACTAATGGGACTTAAAATATCATTGTTGATAATACTACTCATATTTCTCCCTATATTTTTGAACTATTTTTAAAGCCATTAAATTTAAAAATAACGTTAAAATGAATAATTCTAGGCCTAATGCAAAAGCCGCCAGTGTTTTTGGGTTATCAAACTCTTGGTCTCCTACTAACAATGTAACAATTTGAACAGTTACAGTCGTAACTGCTTCAAAAGGATTAGCAGTTAATCGTGCTGACATTCCTGCTGCCATAACTACAATCATAGTTTCTCCAATAGCTCTAGATACTGCCAGTAAAATAGAACCAACAATACCTGGTAATGCGGCAGGTAATATTACTTTCTTCATTGTTTCAGATTTAGTAGCTCCCAAAGCATATGAACCATCTTTTATTCTTTGCGGAACTGCAAGAATAATGTCATCTGATAAAGATGAAATAAATGGAATAATCATAATACCCATTACAAGTCCAGCACAAAGAGCACTTTCTGTTACAATATTCAAACCTATAGATTCACCTGTCATTCTTATAAATGGTCCAACAGTTAACGCTGCAAAAAATCCATAAACAACTGTTGGTATGCCAGCCAAAATTTCTATCAATGGTTTAAGGGTAGATCTGACTTTTTTGTGAGCATAATCTGAAAGATAGATTGCAGAAAAAAGTCCTACTGGCACAGCTACAATCATTGCTATAAAAGTTATTAAAAAAGTTCCTGTTAATACAGGAATAGAACCAAAAGCACCTGAACTTCCTACCTGATCTTCTCTAATTGCTATTTGAGGGCTCCAATGAAACCCAAATATAAAATCCAAAAAAGATATTTGTTTAAAAAATCTTAAACTCTCAAAAAATAAAGATAAAACTATTCCAACAGTAGTTAGTACTGCAACTATCGAACAAATTAATAAAAAAAATTTGATAAACTTTTCAACTTTTTTTCTCGCTGGAAATTCTAAACTTATCTTTTTTTGAAAAAATATTAATAATATTGCCGATAAACAAGTACATATTAAAAAAACTGATGCATCATATATGAAAATTAATTCTTTATATTTATCAGAGGCTAACATTAAGTTTTCATCTGTATTAAAAGCATCTGCGTTTCCTGATGCCATAATTTTTATTTGGTCATAAATAAATTCTATATTTGTCTTAGATATCGTTTCAATTTCAGGAACTAAATCTAGAACAATTTGTTTTATTAAAAAATTACTAAAAAAATTTAATGTAAAAAAAGTAATAAGCGCAGGTATTAAGCACCACAAAAAAATGTAATAACCGTAATATTTTGGATTAGAATTTAACTTAGATAAATCTTTATTTTGTACTAATTTTAATGGCTTTTTCTTTCCAATATAAAAACCATAAAAAGCACATAATAATATAGCTAAAAAGACATACATTATGAAAATGTTAACTTTATATTGTTACAAATTTGTTACAAATATTAAGAAGGTTTATTTAAAGTTTTTATTTTTTTTGCTTTTATTACTTAAACTTTTTTAAAAGATACTTCAATAGTAGTTCCTATATTGATTTTACTAGTTATTTTCAATTCAGCTTTATGAATTATTGCAATATGTTTAACTATCGCCAAACCTAATCCTGTACCTTCAATTCTTTTAATTTTTGCTTCTGGTGTCCTGTAAAATCGTTCAGTTATTCTAGGTATTAGGCGTTGAGGAATACCTTTGCCTTGATCTTTAAAAAGTAAAATTAATTTATTTTTAAAATTTCTCAATTCAATATTTATTAAAGATTTCTTATTTGCGTATTTTATTGAATTATCAATAATATTAACAAACATTTGTTGCAATTGGTCTGAATCACCTAAAATATTTAGTGGTTTTGATTTAGTATATTTAATTTTTATTCCATTTTTTTTAGCCCTTGTTTCTGTTCGACTAATTGAATCAAAAATAATTTTATTAAGATTTACTACTTTTGTAATTTTTTTTGTAAAATCTGTTTCTATCTTTGTTAAATGTAATAAATTCTCGATTATAGATTTCATTTTTAAAGATTCTTTGCTTAAAATTTTCATAAATTTATTTTTTTCTTTAACTGTAATTTTTTTTTGATTTTCTAATAATTCAATAATATTAATAATTGTTGATAAAGGTGTTTTTAACTCATGGCTAACATTCCCAACAAAATCAGTTCTTAAATTTTCTAAATGTTGAAGACGAGTAATGTCGATAAATGATAAAAGAGTATTATTATTAGCCAGTCTATACATTTTTACATTAAAAAATTTTGTTTGAGGTACATTGAATAATTTTAATATAAATTGTGATTTACTTATTTTTTTATCTTTAATTTTAGAAATATTTTCATGAAATTCAGGTGTACGAAAAGTGTGAAAAATATTATCTTCATTGCTTAACTTAAAGGTTGTTCTCGCAGCCGTATTAATAAAATGAATTTTATTGTTATGTTTTAAAACAATTAAAGGTGTATCAATAACATTAACTAGATCATTATCTAGTGAAATAAGGTTATGTTTACTTTTAGTTTGTTTTTCATCAACAAAAGAGGTTTTTTCCTGTTTATTTGCTAAAATTTTTTTAAAAATGTTTAGATTTGTAATTTTTTTCAATTTAATCAATTATTTAATAAAATTTGTTTATAAAGTAGATTAATAAGTAATATAATAATTATATAAATATTTACTTTTTTCAATATGTTAAATGTCTCAATTAAAGTTTTGATTGAACTTAATTATTTTTTTTACAAAAAATTTATTCATTTTTTCATTAATTTTTTTCTTTTTAGTTAAAATTTTAAACAAATCCATATCATTAAAGTCCAAAATAACGTCTAAATAATCTAATTCTTTACTTTTTAACTTATTAATATGATTAGAAACATAATTACCTAATAGTATATCTAGTTCTTTTGTTCCTCTGTGTGTGCATTTAAACAAAATTTTTTTCTTTCTCATAGATAATTTACTAATCTTAATTTTTTTCAACATGATAATATTATTATCTAATATAAATCAATATAGGAAAGAATATATGTTAGACAAGATTTCAGAAAATAGTTTATTTAATTCTATTGAAGATATAAAAGGAATTGGGCCTAAAACATTAAAAATGTTTGAGAAACTATGTGGAAAAAAAATAATAGACTTATTACTTACAATTCCAAGAAATTATAAAAAAAGAAAATATATTCAAAATATTTCTGATGAACATCTTAATGAAGAAATTGCATTAATGGTAAATGTAATAAAGCACTTACCTCAGTTTCATCCAAAAATGCCTTACAAAATATTATGTAATAATAATAGTAGTGAAATTGAAATAATATTTTTTAGAGGATATGTAAAATATTTAAAAAAAATATTACCTACTGGTGAAAAAAAAATAATTTGTGGAAAATTAGAAAAATTAGGAAATAAATATCAAATAATTCACCCTGAGAGTATATCTCCTTTAGAAGAACTTCCCTATCTTCACGGTTCTCTTTCTGTATATTCATTAACAAGAGGTTTAACGATGTCTGTTTATAGAAAATCTATATCGAAAGCATTGGAAAAATTAATTGAAATACCTGAATGGATTAATAAAGATATATTAAAAAAAAATAACTGGAGACCGTGGAAACAAACTGTTGAATTATTACATAAGCCGCAAGAATTAAATGATGAAAAAATCAAGAAAACAAGGGAAAGATTGGCATTTGATGAAGCTTTATCACATTATATAAAATTATTAGTTACAAAAGAAAAAATAAAAAAAAATATTTGCCATAAAATTGAAGTTGATAAAAAAATTAAAGATAAAATCATATTAAAAATTCCATTTAAACTTACTGAATCACAGTTAAAAGTTATAAAAGAAATAGAAGATGATATAAAAAGAAAAAATCCTATGTTACGATTGCTTCAAGGGGATGTAGGTTCAGGTAAAACTATTGTTGCACTCATAACTTTAGCAAATGTATTAAAAAAAAATATTCAAGCTGCTATAATGGTTCCAACTGAAATATTAGCAATCCAACATTACAATTATTTTTCTGATTTGTTTAAAGATATTAGAGTAAATATTGTTCTTCTTACTTCAAAAATTAACAATAAAGAAAAAGAGATTGTTCAAAAAAAAATAGAAGATGGAAAAGCCCAAATTATTATCGGTACACATGCAATTTTTCAGAAAAATATTAATTTTAAAAATCTTGGTTATGTTATTATTGATGAACAACATCGTTTCGGAGTGCATCAAAAGTTTCAATTATCTGCAAAAGGTTGTAACCCTCACATTTTAGTAATGACAGCAACGCCAATTCCAAGGACATTAGCCTTAACAATGTATGGAAATATGAGTATTTCAAAAATAACAGAAATGCCGTCTAATAGGAAAAAGATAGAAACAATCTCAATGTCTTCAAATAAAATATCGAAAGTTATTAAAGGATTGAGAAAAATTATTGATAAAAAATTAAATGCTTTCTGGGTTTGTCCTCTTATAGATGAATCAGAAAAATTAGATTTAACTGCGGCTACAAATAGATTTGAAAAACTAAAAAAATTTTTTGGAAATTATGTTGGAATAATCCACGGAAAAATGTCTATAGAAGAAAAAAAAGAAATTATTGATAAATTTAAATCTAAAAAAATACTAATATTAGTTTCTACAACAATTATTGAAGTAGGAATAGATGTACCGGATGCAACAGCTATGATTATAGAAGAATCTAATAGATTTGGATTATCTCAATTACATCAATTAAGAGGAAGAATTGGAAGATCAGATAAAAAATCAACATGTATTTTAATATATAAAGAAAAAAATTTAAATGAATATTCAAAAAAAAGAATTAATACTATTAAAAATAACACTGATGGCTATAAAATTGCAGAAGAAGATTTAAAGTTAAGAGGTTTTGGGGAAATATTAGGAATAAGACAATCTGGTCATCAATTATTTAAAATATTAGACCCCTTAACAGATGTAAAAATAATGGAAGATGCCATGAATGAAGCAAAATTAATATTTGAAAAAAGAAATAGTATAAAAAAAACAGATAAGGAAATAATTAATTTATTTTTAAAAATATATAATCAAAGTAGCTCATTAAAATATATATCTATTGCATAAAAAAAATTTATCATCTACTTAATTTTTTTAGTGATTTAATTTTTTTTTGATTTTCAGATGGGGTAAGCATACCAGCGGAAATAATCATTTTAATTCCCTCTTCTACAGTCATAGTTAATCTAATAATATCTTTTTTTGGCACAAATAATAAAAAACCAGAAGTTGGGTTTGGTGTTGTTGGAAGAAAAATATTTACCATTTGATTTTTTGTTTTACGGTTAACTTCTCCTTTGGTATCACCTGTTAAGAAACCCATCGCCCAAATTCCTTGCCTAGGATATTCTATTAAGATGACTTCTCTAAACGAATTAGATTTTTGTGTAAGTATTGCTTCAAATAATTGTTTCAGACCGCTGTAAATATTTCTTAGTATAGGCATCTTTGATAGAATTTTTTCAAAAAAAGTCGAAAACATTCTTCCAAGCAATCCTGTTGTTATAAATCCTATTATTGCAAAGAAAATAAATACAGTAATTAACCCAAAGCCTGGTATTTCATACGGAAATGTTCCAAGCAAAGGCGAGGCTTTTTTATCAAAAAACTTTATTAAACCCCACGCTATATAAAATGTAATAATTATTGGAGCACTAATTAATATACCTTTAAAAAAATTATTACTTAATTTTCTAAAAATTTTTGAAATTATATTCATAATATTAAAAAGGAATTAAAGATTTCTTTTTTGTATATTTTGTATATCCCAAATTTATACCTGCTCTTAATCCTAATCCAGATCTAACAGGGGTTATAATTATATCATTTTTCCTTTGATAATTAATAGCTAATCCAGCAGCTAAATAGAGAGTTCCTTCAACATCAGGAAATCTTACAAATAATTGCTCTAAATTATCTGTATTTAAATTATATATAAGTGTAAAAACTCTTGAAGCATTAGCACCTAAATCAAAACCTACAGAGGGCCCATTCCAATAAACATCTTTTACTGTACCATCTTTAAAATAAATTTTACCCCCACCGTATCTTAATCCTCCAAAAAATGCGCCACTAAATTCTTCACCTTCTATATATGCGCTTGGTTGTCCAAAATCATTAAACGATCTTTCTATAATAATCCCTACTCCCTCAGATAAATCTGAAAAATAAATTTTTGCCTTTTCAACCATTTCTTGTTTATCAAAAGTTGTTTTTTTTTTAGCTGCATTAGCATTATGTATGTCGTAATAGAATAAACTAATAGTTATTCCTATTATTATTAAAAATATTAATTTTCTTAAATTCATATTTTTTTAGTTTACAGGTGTTGCTGTTATTTCAATATAAGTTTTTCCAAATTTTACTTTTGAAATTTTAATAAATATTGTTTTTTTTTTATTTTCAAAAATTAACGTGCTAACTTCTGATCTGATAGATGATTTTTCTTTATATTTAAATTTTGTCATTTCATTCAAAAAAAAACTATAAATTTCTTCAATATTTTCTTTATTTATCAAAGATAACCTTCCCATCCAGTTATCACCTTTTCCAAGTATAAAAGTTTTTTCTAAATCAATTATTGATTTACTCGGAATAGGTATATCAGAGATTTCACTTAAACGAGCATTGTTTTCATCAACATTATCGGTTTTAACTTCTGGGCTTTCGTATTTTGGTGTTTTAATAGTTGTAGAACAATTTGTTAAAAATAACAAAAATATAATAAAGTTAACTATGGACTTAATCTGTATTTTTTCCACTTTTTTTTATTAATCCTCTTATATACTATTCTATCATGAAGTCTATTTTCTCTGACTTGCCAAAATTCAAATAAAAAAGGGTTTATTTCATAACCAGACCAAAAATTAGGTCTTGTAATATTTTTATTTTCGAATCGTTTTTCTATTATTTTATATCTTTTAATAAGCGTTTTTCTATCTTTAAGTATTGAACTTTGATTCGATGTCCAAGCGCCTATCTGACTATTTCTTGATCTTGTAGAAAAATAATTATCTGCTTCTTTTTTTTTAACTATTTTTACATACCCTTCTATTCTTACTTGTTTTCCAATTTGAGGCCACCAAAAGACTGCTGCAACTCTTTTATTAATGTTTAATTCGGAAGATTTTCTGCTTCTTAAGTTTGTGTAAAAAACAAAACTATTTTTTTCTATACCTTTAAGTAAGACTATTCGACTAGAAACATTATTTCTTTTATTTACTGTAGACAATGACATGGCAGACGGTTCGAAAACTTTATTCTTTATTGCTTCTTTAATCCATTTTTTAAATTGTTTTATGGGATTTAAATCAATATTTTTTATATCAATAGAACCTTTTTTATATTCAAATCTTATTTGTGAAATATCTGTTTTTTTTTGCATAAAAAAAATTATATTTATAAATAAATTGTATTTTATTGAATATTTTTCATAATTATATGATGAATTTTTTAATAAATTTGATTGTTTTCTTTATAATTTTTATACCAAATTTAAAAGCAGAAACAGTAACTGCAAAATGTTATATTGATGAAAATCATTCTTATACTTTTCTTTTTAATATAGAAAAAAAGTCGGCAAGTTGGTTGGATCAAAATAATCAGGATATGAAGATTACAATATTTCCAAATGTT
>CACLKH010000019.1 GCA_902607475.1 uncultured Alphaproteobacteria bacterium
TTAAAAAAGGACTTAGTATTGCTAAAAAAATAAAGAATGTTGATTTAAATTCTTTAATTATCATAAATTTATTTCTTTTTTTTATTTAATTTTAGAATTTTAAAAAAGAAATTTTTTACTTTTATTGAATATATTTTAATTGTGACAAACAGTCCTGCTATTGCAGCAACAATTAAATAGAGTATATAGCTTGCTGAACCTGGATCCAAGTAAGCTTGAGCCGGACTAATACAAAGCAAAAAATATAAAAAAAAGATTAAAAAAGAAAACATAAATATTTGTACAAAATTTGGGTATAAAATATATCTTATTTTTAATAAATTACAATAATCAAAATAAGGTCTTAGAAGATTATTATTTTTTCCATTTAAATGTTTCAACTAAGTCACTAACTCGGTGTATTTGAATAAGATTCATTTTATTTCCTTTTTTTGGATAACCTACAGCCACCACCAAAATTAAATCATTATTATTGATTTTTTTTATTTTATATAATTTATTTAATGTATTAATAATGTGATCTGTAGATTTCTGAAAAAAATTAATATTTAGATAAATGCCTTCAGTGCCTCTTATTAAATTGAAAGATCTCGCAGCGTATTCACAGTCTGTTACTGCATATACGTTTTGTTTTAAATTATGTGTTGATAATAATCTAGCAGCAAACCCTGTTTTTGTTATTACTATAATCTTGTCAATTGGCAAATTTTTACAAACTTCTATTGCTGCTTTACTTGCTGCATTTGAAATATCGAATTTTTTTTTATTTTCATTTTCTCTTTTTAACTGATGCGTTAAAGTTGTACTTATAATCTTTTTCATTGTTCTAACAATCAAATGAGGGTGTCTTTCAGATACTGTTTCTTCTGATAACATAGTTGCAGAACATCCATCGTAAACTGCATTTGTTATATCAGAAATTTCCGATTTTGTCGGCAAAGTTTTTTTTATCATTGAACTTAAAAGTTCAGTCGCAACTATTGCCGGTTTTCTATATTGTTGTGCTAGTTTAATAATATCCTTTTGAGTAATTGCAATATTTATAATTCCTGGTGATAGTGATAGATCTCCCCTATCAATCATTATTCCATCAGCTAATTGTAAAATACCTTTTAAATTTTTTATACCGTGATTATTTTCAATTTTAGCAATTACTTTAATCTTTTCTTTATTAATAATTTTTTTAATTTGTTTTATATGTTCTTTATTTTTTGCATAACTTACGCCAATAAAGTCAGGCATACTTTTTTTTAAAACATTAATTAATTTTTTTTCTTCTTTAGATACCAGTTCTTTTTTAACATCTAAACTATTAAAACTTATTCCTTTACCAGTCTTAAGTATTCCAGTAGTTAAAACTTTACAATAAATATCCTTTTTTGATTTTTTTATTGTTTTAAATATTAAATTTCCATCATCTGCAAAGACTTTTGAATTAATTTTAACCTTTTTATAAATCAAATTGTTATTAAGTCTTAATTTATCTTTTCCCTTGTATTTCTTATCACATGTAAAAATGATAATTTCACCAAGATTAAGATTTTTTTTATAATCTAAGTGAGCAATTCTAATTTTTGAACCTGGCAAGTCTACCAGAACTGGAAGTGCAGGAAAATTCTTTCTTATATTTATTACAGTTTTTTTTATCCAATCTTTAGAACCATGGGACCCGTTAAGCCTTGCCATCCCCATACCTTCATTAATAAATTTTTTAATATATTGAATGGAGGATGTTTTTGGACCTAGAGTACATACTATTTTTACTTTATCCAATTTTTATAATAATAAAAATTTATATAAATAATTTTAATTTTTTTATTGAATTTAACACTTCTTTACGAAGAAACCTACAATTATCAAAGTTCTTATTTTTTAAACTTTTTCTTATTTTTGTCCCACTTATTTCAATAACCGATTTTTTGTCTCTAAAATGCGAGCAATTATCCTCATTAGTTACCATCTTACATTTTTTACAAAAAAAAGGTCCCTTAAACTTTACAATATTTATATTAATTTTTTTATCAATTTTTTTTGCCAATTTATGCGCATCATAATCTCCATAAAAATTGTCAACACCCGCATGATCTCTTCCTATTAGAAAATGTGTGCAGCCAAAATTTTTTCTAACAATAGCATGAAAAATTGCTTCTCGTGGTCCTGCAAATCTCATATTGGTTGTTAATAAAAAAAAAAGTATCCTTTTTTCTGGATAAAATTTATTTATTAAAGTCTTGTACGATTTTACTATAGCTCTGGTTGTGAAATCATTTTTTTTTCTTTCGCCAACCAATGGGTTAATTATAAGCCCGTCATATTTATCTAACATTCTTCTGTGAATAAATTCATGCCCCAAATGTGGAATATTCCTTGTTTGAAAACCAATTGTTGTTTTCCATTTATTTTGTTTTATTATTTTTTTTATTTTATTTGGTGTGTGATCAAGATTTAGAAAATCAATTTCTTTTTTTTTAAAAATTTTAACTTTACCAGATACAAAAAATTCCCCTGTATCGTAAAATTTTTTCACACCTAAGTGGTTATTTTCTGCAAATCCATAAACTTTTTTAGCAACTTCTTTTTTATTACAAATAAATATGTCTTTTGGTTTTAAAAAACCAACTTCTTTTTTATTAAATATAAGAGAAACAGTATCTTTACTCTCAAAATTTTTAATATTTTTCTTTGAAACATCAAAAAAAATAGGTAAAGGGAAAATTTTTTTATTAGGTAAAATCATTTTTTTTGCAACAGAATTTATTTCTTCTTGATTCATAAATTCTTTAACTGGATTAAAACTACCCTGATAAAGATGCAAACATTCAAGATATTGTTTTTTTGAAATAACAATTGAAGCCATTTTTAAGTTATTTTTTTAAATTTTTTAAATATTGAAAAATATATTCTCCACCACTAATTCCACTTTTTTTTAAATTATATAAATTTTTTCCTCTTACATTTGATATTTTTTTTCTCCAATATACTTTTTTTTTAAGTAATGATTCTATTGTAAATTTAATTTGATCAAGTTTGTTTAATTTTACTACTTTTCCAATCTTTTTCCTAAGCTCTATTTCAATCGGTTTAGATTTAAAATCAACATATTGCTTATTATTAACTTTTTTTGGTAGGTCTATAAAAATAACAGGTTTCAGAGTACCAAATGCAAACTCAAATGCCGATCCTGACCAATCGCTTATCATTAAATCATTCTCAAAGTAACTTTCTATTGATGATATTGTTGGACTATATATAACTTTTTTATCACTTTTAAAATTTTCCAGTAAATTCCTAATACATTTTTGATTGTATTTAATAGTATCTGGATGAGGTCTTAAAGTAACTTGATAATCATTTTTTCTTAATATCTCTACCAATTTTATTGCTCCTGTCTCAAATAAACCATTTTTACCCCAAGATGGAGCTATTAAAATTTTTATTTTATTATCATTATTTAAATTATTTTTTTTATTGCAATCTCTTGCAATTATCTTATCTAATCTTGAGTATCCAAACTTTAAAAGTTTTTTTCTTTTTGTTTGGTATTTATTTTCACTTTCTCTAATTTCTTTATAATGATAAGGGCCAGAACAAAAAAAAACATCGAATGCATCGAATGCTCCTTTTCTAAAGACCATATGTGTACTTAAAATATTATGCGGTACAAATATATATTTAACATCATATTTTGATCTCTTAATTTCATATTTAGCAAGATCGGGTAAAGACATTATAATGATACGCGTTTTTAATACTGCAAAAAAAATTATCCTTATAAAGCTAGAACCTATGTAAAAAATTTTTAGATTTCTAATTTTCCTATCTATGGTTAATTCTTTTTTTGAAGAGGTAACATAACAAACATTGCAATTTTTTTTAATACATAAGTGTCTAATTATTCCTTCAAAAAAATCCCACTGACTTTCATTTTCAGAATAAAATATTATATCTTTTTTTTCTTCTGGTAGTTTTTTAAATTTTAAAAAATTAAAGAAACTTAAAAAAAAATAATTAAAAAATTTAGAGATCATTTCTATTAAGCAAATATAAATAATTAATTAAATTAACTTTTTTCAAAGTTAAATAAATAGTTCCACTCATTCTGGGATTTATTTCTAAAATTTTTGGTTCTTTTTTTTTATCCATCATAATATCTATATCAAATAAATATGATAGTTTTAAAGATTTTATAATCTGTTCACAATATTTTTTTATTTTTTTATTTGTTGAAAAAGAATGTTTTTTATATGGATCTCTAAACAATCTCTTTCTAATTATTAATTTTTTAATTTTACCATTTAAAGAAAGTACATCTACATCATAAGCTGGACGATTTAATTTTTCCATAGCTATATATGCATTTTTACGCAACTTATTTTTAATATTAAACTTTTTTAATAAATCATCATAATTCAAATGTATTTCTTGAGACCCTGTAGATATTTTTTTTGGTTGTTTTATTTTTTTATCAATAATAAATATATCTCTTCCGCCTCTAGAATCTGCATTTTTTAAAACAAAATTATTTTTAAATTTAAGACTAAATTTTTTTAAATCACTTAAATTTTTTATAATATTCCATTTTGCTAATGAAATTTTTTTTTTTTCTAAATTTTTAAAAAGATTTAATTTATTTGAAATAATATTTAATTTTTTTTTCTCCATTATTGGAATAAAACAATCTAAATTTTTAAATAAATATCTGTTTTTTGAAATATTTAAAACTTCTTCGTCTGCACCAAATATTGCAAATTTAATTTGATTTTTTTTTATGATTTCAATAATTTTTTTTATAAATTCTTTTGTCTGGCCTTCTGGGACCTGATAAAATTTATTTATTTTATTTTTTATCTTTAAGTTTTTTTTAATATCTGTTCCAAAAATTTCATAATCATATATCTTATTTTTTTTTAATACATTTATTATATCTAAAGCCCTTCTACCTCCGAGGCATGTAATTAAAATCCTTATTTTTTTTTTAATTTTCACTTTTTTTTATAAAATTAAATTTAATTGGGGTATCTTTTTTTATATTTTTTTTTATTTTCTTCCCTAATAATTTATTAATTAAGTATGGTTTAATCCCTTTGATGGATTTTAGAGGTCTTTTAATATCTAAATTTTTTTTGCTTAACTTTTCTCCCTTTTTTAAATCGAATTTAGAAACTAAAATTCTTTGTAATTTATAACTATTTAATAATTCTTCTTTCGACAAAACCTTCTCTTCAGAACCTAGGGCTTGTTCACTTTCTCTTATAATATTTATCATTTCCTTAAATTTTTTTTCATCATATGAAATTTTATGATCAAATCCTTTTCTTTTCATATCAAAAGTAAAATGCTTTTCTATAATACACGCACCGCTTGCAATAGATAAACTGATTGGAAGATTTGATTTTGTATGGTCAGAATAACCGACTAAAAAATTATATTTTTTCTTTAACCACTTAATAGTTCTTAAATTAGTATTATTAGTTTTAGTTGGATATATAGAAACACAATGCATTAAAATAATTTTTTGATTTCTATTTTTTTTAATTGCATTTATAGCATTATTTATATCTTTTTCATTAGCCATTCCAGTTGATAAAATTACTAACTTTTTCTTTTTTGCTGTATTTTCTATTAGAGGAATGTTTGTTAAAGAACTAGAAGAAATTTTGTGCGCTATAGGATTTAATTTATCAATAAAATCTACAGTTTCTTTGTCAGTGGAAGTTGAAAAAATATCTAAATTTAATTTTTTTGAAAATTTAAATATTTTTTTAATTTCTTCTTTATTTAAAAAAGCTTTTTTAAATATTTTATAGCTGTATGACCCTTTAATATAATTTTTCTCTGGAATATTTATTTGTAATTTAACAGCATTAGCGCCAGATTTTTTAGCTGAAACTACAAGTTTTTTACATCGATTGAAACTACCCTCGTGGTTAATTCCAATTTCAGCAATAATATACGCTGGCATATTTTCACCAACGTTTTTTTTGCCAATTCTTATATTCATATTGCTTATTAGAATTTATTTAATATTTTTATGATAAATTATTATATTCTAGAATTTTTTTACAAGCTTCTTCACCAGCCGTATTTGTATTTATAGAAAAAAAATTTTTAATTAATTCTTCTCTTTTTAATTTTTTTTGTTCCCATTTATCATATATCTTTTTTAAAGGAAGATTTAAAAAGTTCTTTAATTTAATAAAGAAAAATTTATCAGTTGAATCAAAATAAAACAAAGACTCTTTAACAAGTCGGAGCATTTTTTTTTTTATTGCGTAATGCTTTTTTAAATCTATAAAAACTAAAGGCATATCTGACAAAAGACACCATCCTAGAGTACTAGTAGATTTAAAAGTAATAATAATTCTTTTTTTATTTAAAAAATACGTTAAATCATAATTTTTTTTTATTAATTTAATATTTTTTACATTTGATAATTTTTCAGCAATTATTTCATCAGATAAATTTCCATGTAATGGATAAGTTTTATATAAAACTCTTTTATTTACTTTTTTTAAAACTCTATCAATGAACATTAAATCAAAACTAACATCCTTGGTTTCATAATAACTTTTATGAGCTGTATTTCCCGTATTCATCCCTCTGCAAAGAGTTGTTGAAACAAACAAAATTTTATAATTTGAATTTAAAAAAAATTTTCTTCTTTTTCTATAAATTTTTGGCGTTCCAACTGCTTCAAAACTCCCTCTTTTTAATGGATTTTTGTTAGATATATATGCTGCCTGTTTATTATATGTAAAAATTTTATCGCCTATAGTTTCAGTAGCAATAGCATGTAATTTATAATATGTAACATGTCTATCAGATATTTCTTTTCCATGACCATGTTGGAAATTAAATATAGGAATTTTTTTATTTATAAAATAGTCTGAGATTCCATGAAAAGCTTGTGGTTGACAATGAGTCGAAAGGAAACCTTTTATAGATCCTTTTGGGAAATGTAGCAGAAAATTTCTCCAATATCTTTGGTTGTATTCAAACTTTCTTAAGAAAATAGATAATTCTTCTAAAAAAATGTCATACATCTTTTTTGCTATATAACTATTTAGCCATTTAGATAAAAAATGTTTTACATGTATTGTAATTTTAATAGATTCTTTTAATCTTTTTTTATTAATATTTGATAATTTTATCTTAGGCCTTCTTAATTCTACAAAAACATAACCTTTCCTAGATAAATGTATTAGTGTTTCTCTGACAAAATAACCATCTACACCAACAAGAAATATCCCTTTTGTTGAAAATTTTCTAAATAATTTCCAAAAATAACGCCAAAATAAAAATTCTATATTAACTCTGCCCAAGTTAACTAATCTTGAAAATAATGATGGAGACAAAAGTGTTGAAAAAAATTTTTCGTCTCGCACTCTTATTTTTTTTACAATCAAGTTGTTTTGGCCTTTAAAAATTCTCAAATAAATATTTTCTAAATTTTGGTTATATAAATTTTTTTTTGTTTCAACATTTACAATTAAATTAGATTGGAAAAAGAATTCTTTTTTTAATGGAATAGCAGCTCTAATATACTTTTGAAAATGCTGAACAAATGTTGATAAATGAGTACTAAAATTATGAGAGTAATTTAAATTTCTTGCATTGTAGAAAGTGTCATTTGAAATTTTTCCAATACCCTTACAAAATTTCGTAAATTTTCTTGAAGCTTCTTTATCAACTTCTATTTTTTTTAAATTAATAAATTTATTTAGTAATATTTCAGGTGAAGATGTGAAAATAACTTTTTTATAATCTTTAAACTTAGAATTTAAAAAATTCCAACCTTCATTTGTATCAATATAACAATTTATTTGTTTCTTTTCGTATTTCATACTTTAGGAAAAAAAAAGTGTTTTTTTTAGAATATTTTTTTAATTTTTACTATTAATTAGATGAAATAATTATTTGCGTATTTATTCTTCTATAGACCTAAGAATATAAAAACATTCTGCAGCTTTCATACCTGCTGTTGTTCCTCTTAATCTTGCTAAATGTTTTATGCCTTCTTTAGATCTTGGATGTGGAAATGATTTCACTTCAGTTTTATAACATAAAAAACTTTCTATTTTTTTTTCCAACTCATCAGTAATATCTATAAATAAATTTGGTTTAAATATTTTTTTATTTGAATTTTGAAAATTCCATTCTGAGCTTGAAAGTATTTCAAAAGTTCTAACGCTTTTAACTATATGTTTATTAGAGGGGCGAGTAGCAGTAAGTACAGCTTTATTTATTATTTGATGATCAATATTTAGATCTCCATGATGGTGAGTATAAATTATTTCAGGTTTAACTTTATTGATAATACTCTCAATCTTTTGAATTATTTCTAATAAAGGTAAAGTATCTAATTTATTGTCAGGTAGTGATAAAAAAAATGTTTTTTTAACACCCATAATTTTTGCTGCTTTGTTAGCATGTTGTTTTAATAATTTTAAATCTTTACTTATATTTTTTTTTTTATTTATTCTTGAGGTACAACCTTCTCCAACAATAACACTAAAGACATTATATTTTTGAGAGTATTTAATTATAGTTCCACCACAACCTAGTACTTCATCATCTGGATGGGCTGCTATAACTAAAATATTTTTTTTTACCATAATTAAAATTATTTATTTCAATATTTTAATCACTTCATTTACAATTTTATTTGTACCATATGTAAAATTGTGTTGTATTTTTTTTTTAGTATTAAATAATTTATAAGCTTCTTTAGCAAATAGCTTTGGGGAAAATCTATCTATAACTTTAAAACCATTTTTTTTTAATTCAATTGAATTCATTTTTTGATTAGACGATTTAGCAAAGATTACACTGGGAATTTTACTCATATATGCTTCGTATGCCACTACTCCAGAAGAGCCAATAAAAATACTGGATTTTTCTAATATAGAATTATTAAATTTATTATGTATTATTTTTACCAAATTATTTTCATTTGATAATTTTATTAATTCTTTATTTGGTTTATGAAATCCTGCTATTAAAACATTAATCTTTTGATCAAAAAACCTTATTAATTCTTTTACTACTAAGAAAGATAATAAGCCATTATCTTTCCCACCAAAAAAAACTGTAATGTTATTTCTTTTTTTCCTTTTTACAAAAAATTTTTTATCTATTAAATTAAATTTTGGGCCTTTTAAAATTTTAGAATGCTTAAACTTTGAATAATTTAAATTCTTTGCGTACAAATTATGATTAATAACAATTTCACAATCGCAATTTTTTGGGGTTTTATCGCTAATAAGAATCCTTAAAAAATAGTTTTTTTTCAGACTAGACATATAACTTGATGAAATATGGTAACTATCTATAACAATGGCGTCTGCTTTAGGATAATTATACTTTTCTAAATTGTTTTTTTTTTCTGCCCTAAACCCTTCTTTAAAACAAATTTGTTTAGCAAAGTAGCTTGTGACAAAAAAAATTATATTAAATCTTTTTTTTTTTAACTCTTTGGCAAAAACTATATTTCTACTTAGATGACCTAGTCCGCTTTCTTTATTACTGTCAACCAAAAAAATTATTTTCATAATTTATTTTTTATTTAAGGAATTTATGTATTTTGAATTTTCTCTATAGTGTTTAAAATCTTTAGATAAAATCTTATAAAATCTTACAAGTATAGTGAATCTTACCTTTTTAGAACTGTTAACACCGCTTTTGTGAAATAAATTTGCAAAAGTGACGAGAGCACTATTAGCAAGCACATTAACTGACTTTGATTTAAACTTTTTAAGATATCTATTTTTAATAATATATTGTTGGCTCATAAACTTACCGTCTTTTCTTTTTAAATAAGATATATTTCCGTAAATCTCATGACTTTTAGGTTTTATAATTAAGGTTCCATTTTTAGCGTTAGTGTTTATCAACGGTATCCAAAAAACTAACTCGTTTTTTGGGTCTTCATGAAGATTGGAATAAGCTGAGTCTTGATGCCATCCATATGAATTTCTTTTATCTTTAGGTACATCCATTCTAAGTTTTGGATCTCTTATTCCCAAATGCTTATCATTAGTCTTCAGAATTTTAGCAGCTAACTTGTGTAAATCATTGGTGTAACAAAGATTATATAATAGGCTGGATCTAGCTAACGAATCATATATTGCGGCAAAAACTTTTTTATTTTTTTTTCTTAAATAAATTAGATCATTACTAAATTCAGCATCTAACCATTTTTTACGGTATTTTTTTCTAAATAATCCTGGGCTATAAAATTTACAAAAAGAATTAAGGGCATCAAAAAGATCTCTGTTAGATCTTGATGATATTTTATTCTTGAATATTTCGTAACCTTTTTTATCTAAATTTTTTAATTTCATTAATTAATCTCATATTAAATTGTTAATTTTTATATCAAATAAAATAATTCATGCTAATTAATTTTAATAATTTTTCTATTTTTGAATTAAATTTATCTAATCTGAAAAATAGGTTTTATGGTGTCACAATCCTTAATTTCACTTTTTAGAGTATTGTTATTTATACTTTTTTTTAAAAAAAAAAAGTCTAATAATTTAAATTCAACTAATGTACCTAAACCATTATTTGTTTTTCATGATTATTTTTTTAATATGGAATACTATATAATCTATATCCCTATATCTCATATTTACTGAAAGAGGAAGAGTAAGGCAATTTTTATAATATTCCTTAGCACCTTTATAGTTAGAAATTCTTAATTCTTTCTTATAAAGTGGCTGAAAAATAAGTGGAACATAATGAACTTGCGAGCCTATTCCTTTTTTTAATAATTCTTTTGCAAATTTATTTTTATTTACTTTTATCTTTTTAAAATCTATTTTAACCACATACAAATGCCAAGCAGGTTCACAATATGTATAGGTTTTGATAGGTTTTAAATAAAGGCTTAAATTTGATATTTTTCTATTATAATAATCAAACAAATTCTTTCTTTTTTTTATAAAATAATTAATTTTTTTCAATTGACTTAGTCCCAGTGCGCAATTTAGATCACTTAATCTATAATTAAATCCTAATTCTTTAACTTCATAGTTAAAAAATTTTTTGGACTTTACCATTCCATGATTACGGAAAACTTTTAATTTTTTTTTTATTTCTTTTTTATTAAATGTCAACGCTCCTCCTTCTCCAGTAGTAATATTTTTCACAGGGTGAAAAGAAAAAGTGGAAATATCAGAAAATGAACAATCTCCAATTTTATATTTCTTACTTGAATTGAAAGGTTTGTATTTTGATCCCAATGCATGACAGCTATCTTCTATAATTTTAATATTATTTTTTTTACAAATATAATTAATAGGCTTTAAATCTACACATTGCCCATTTAAATGTACTGGTATAAAAGCTTTTACTTTTCTTAAAATATTAAGCTTCTTACATTCTTCTATAGTTTTTTCCAAATTTTCAGGTTCAACTAAACCAGATTCATGATTTACATCTGCAAATATAATTTTTGCATTTAAATATTTTACCGAGTTTGCTGCCGCTAAAAAAGTAATAGCAGGAATTATGACGTAATCGCCTTCTTTTATATTAATAGAAATTAAAGCTAGATGTAAAGCTGATGTACCACTTGAACATACTAATGCTTCTTTTGATCCAACTTTTTGTGATATTTTTTTTTCAAACTTTTTAATTGTTGGGCCTTGAGTTATAAAATCGCTTTTTAAAACTTTTTGTATTTCTAAGAAATCATTATTATCCAAATAATGCTGGCCATAATTTTTGATATGTCCGCTCATTGTAATTTATTAAAATTTAATATGTTTAGAAATTATTTAGTGTCTTATCTTTAAAATTTTTATGAAACCTTAATACCTATATCCCATTCATCTTTATCTAATGCTGGTTTATCCGATTGTATAATAATAGATTTATCAGCTTTTTCATTCATAGGATTAACGTATTCGCCTTCTGCTTCTTTTTGATATGCGTGTTTATACTCTCCAAATTCTCCGTTATAAATCTTAATGTACTCTTTAAGAACATCTTTTTTCATCCAAGTAATATCGTCTCTTTCTTCAAATCTTGAGGTTATACCTCTTTCTGACCAGGACTTCAAATTTGTAGGTGGTTGATATCCTAATTCTATAGCATCTTTAAACATATTTGTATCTGGTAAAGGTAAAAAGATACAATTTTGCAATAAAATGTTTGGATTTATTTTCTTTAATTCATGCATAAGTGAAATTGTATCTCTAAAATCTGCAACAGTTTCTCTTGGCATTGCAAACATAAATGAAGCATACATTTCTACACCTAAATCGTTAAGAACTTCCGCGCTTTTTATATAATCCTCACGTTTTACTCTTTTATCCATTATTTCTAGCATTCTTGGAGATCCACTTTCTACACCAAACATAACAGAAGTCAGTCCTGATTTTCTCATATATCTAAATTGTTCTGGAGTATACTGTCTATGAAAAGTGCCCCTAGCTTGGCCTTTCCATTTCACATTTTTATAGGGTTCTATTAATTCAGCACAATCCATAACTGTACTAGCTTTAAGAAAAAAAACAGGGTCTCTAAAAACTATGCTTGTGAATTTTTGATCTTCGATTAATATTTTAATTTCTTTATGGTATTGTTCTGGCAATTTATGTGACACGTTAAAATTTCCGGTCGCACAGAAAGTACATTTAAAAGGGCAACCTCGACTTTTAAAATATGAAACAACGTTGTTTTCAGATCTATATTTTTCAATATCTATTAAATGATATGCAGGGATATCATCATAATTAAATACTGCTAAATTAGGGCGTCTGCTTCCAACAACCTTGCCTTTTTCAAGCCACAATACACCTTGTATATTCTCTGGAATTTCCTTTTTTAGATAAACACAATCTAATATTTTTGGAAATGTAAATTCTGCCGGTCCTAGAAAAACAAAATCTCCTAAATTGTCGTTAAAAACTTCATCTGGTAATGCTGATGCATGGTGCCCACCCCACATTATAGATATTTTTTTATTCATACCTCTTGCAATTTGGCTTGCTTCAATCGCTGGGATTAAATCTGGCCCTGACATGCTGGTTATGCCTAATGCAAAAGCATCTTTTAAATCATTCATCAGCAATTTTTGCCAATCTTTTTCAACACGAGAATCTATTATACTAACCGTGTATCCGGCTTTTTCTAGAAATGGAGCAAGGTACAAATATGGAAATGGCACCCAATTATGAATTTCAAGACCACTATGTGGAAAAAATAAGACAATTTTCCCTTTATTCTTACTTGAATTATTCCTCATTTTTTGATTATTTGCATTTATCATATTTTTTTCTATTTATACAGTAATTTATTGTTTTTTCTATAATAAAATATATTTTTGTTTTTAATTAGTAATATTCTTAATATTAAAGAAATCCATTATTCAATAAAGCTCGAAATTTGTTTTAAATTCAAAAAAGTGTTATTTTCACTGGAATATTCAAAATCTTCTTTAACTTTTTTTCCACCGATCACAATATTTCTTTTTTTAGAATTTTGATCCTGATAATTAATAATAAATTTATTTCTAAATTCATATGTATATCTTGTTTCATCTTTATTAATTAAAACTTCATGTAATTTTTCTCCAGGTCTAATTCCCACATATTTAATTTTTGTATTAGGGGCAATAGATTTTGCTAAGTCAATTATCCTTATACTCGGTAATTTAGGAATAAATATGTAACCACCTTTTTTATATGATAAAGAGGAAATTACAAAATCCACTGCTTCATTAATTTTAATCCAGAATCTAGTCATTCGTTTATCTGTTATAGGTAAATTTAAACCCTTATTCTTTAATTTTCTAAAATATGGAACCACGCTTCCTCTTGAACCTAGAACATTCCCATATCTAACAACATTGAATTTAGTTATTCTATCTGATGCAAAAAAATTTGCTGTCATAAAAATTTTATCTGCAGCTAGTTTACTTGCTCCATATAAATTTGCTGGGCTACATGCTTTATCTGTAGATAGTGCTAAAACGGATTCTACTGAAGTGTTTAAAGCTGCTCTAACAATATTTTCTGCACCATAAACATTGGTTTTAATACATTCAAAAGGGTTGTATTCATTTGATATAATTTGCTTTAATGCTGCGGCGTGTATTACGTAATCAACACCTTGGAAAGCAAGGTGTAGTCTATTATAATCTCTAATATCTCCAATAAAAAATCTTAAAATATTTCTTTTATCTAAAATTTTTAACTTTTCAGCTAATAAATACTGTTTATATTCATCCCTAGAGAAAATAATAATTTTTTTAACATTATTAATTTTTAGAATTTTTTCAGCAAAATTTTCGCCAAACGTTCCTGTCCCGCCAGTAATTAAAATTGTTTTCCCTTTAAGGAACGAATTATTAACATTTAATTTATTTCTTTTATTCATATTTCAAACATAGCTCCGCATTTAAGGTGAAAAAACCTTAACAAAAAAAAACCATATTTTATATCTAAGCAGGTTCAAAAAATAAATATGGTAATACTAAACTCAATTCTTTATTAAACATACGAACCAAAACTTTATATTTATCATTTAATTTTCCCACAAAAATAGCATGTAAATTCTTAAATACACCGCTTGAAAATTTATATTTTTTTCCCTTAACTAAATTAAAAAAATTAACAATAT
>CACLKH010000020.1 GCA_902607475.1 uncultured Alphaproteobacteria bacterium
AATAAGAAGAGAAATGAAATTTAACGAAGGAGATGCTTTTAGTAATGAAAAATTAAAAAGATCAGAACAAAGAATTAGAAATCTTGGTTTTTTTGAAACTGTACAAGCTGAAAGCAAACAAGCAAAAAAGAAAGATAGAACCAAAGTTATTTTTAATGTAAAAGAAAAACAAACAGGACAATTTTCTGTTGGTGGAGGTTTTTCTACTTCTAACGGAGCTTTAGTTAATGTTGGAGTTGAAGAAAAAAATTTTTTAGGAAAGGGGCAAGATTTGAGGGCTAAATTTACACTTGCAGAGAGATCCACTCAAGTAGATTTTGGGTTTACTGAACCTTATTTTTATGACAAAGATATAACATTAGGAGTGGATATTTTTAAAACTATGACAACCTTTGCCGATGAAAGTTCTTTTGATAATGATACAATTGGTGCTGGTTTTAGGTTAGGATATATGATAACTGAGAGAAGTAGACACTCATGGAATTATTCTTATAAAGATGAAACAATTGAAGGTGTTAAAACAGAAGCTTCAGACTTTATAAACAATCAAAAAGGTGAATATTCTACTTCAGCAATATCTCATAGATTATCTTATTTTGGAGTAAATGATAGATTTAACCCAACTAATGGAACAGATTGGAGTTTTTCAAATAAATTAGCTGGTTTAGGAGGTACAGTAAGTTTTTTTAAAACTGATATTAAACATAGTTATTTTTATTCTATTACCGATAATTATATTCTATCCAGTCATTTAAAAGGAGGTTATATAATTGGTTATAATGATGATGACGTAAAACTTAAAGATAGGTATTTCTTAGGAGCTGATTCTTTCCCTGGTTTTGAACCATCAGGTGTTGGACCTAGAGATACAACTTCTCCAAATAAAGATTCTTTGGGTGGTAATTTAATGTATACATTTAAAACTGAGTTAAAAGTCCCAATTCCCGGTGTAGCACCTCAATTAGGAATAAGTGGCGCTTTTTTTGGAATAGTAGGTGCCTCATCAGATATTGATGAAACTGGGGGTGAAAAAATAAAAGACGATTCTACCCCTAGAGTTTCCGTTGGTTTTGGTGTACAATGGAAATCTCCTTTTGGTCCTGTGAGACTAGATTTTGCTCATGCGATTATGAAGGAAGATTATGATAGGACACAAATTTTTAAATTTAATTTTGGAGCAGGATTTTAATTATGAAAAACATTAAATATATATTAACTTTTATACTTTTTATTTTTTTTACAACTTCAGCTTATTCTCAAAATAAAATTGCAACTTTAGATGTTGTTCAGTTATTAAGGGATTCAAAAGCTGCAATTAATATGAAAGATCAATTAAATGCTGTTGCAAAAAAATATACTGAAGAAGATCAAAAAAAACAAAAGGAAATACAAAAACAAGAAGAGGAATTACTTAGGCAAAAATCAACTTTAACACCAGAAGCTTTTTCAGATAGAAAAAATACTTTTGAGAAGAAAGTAATTGAGTTTAATAAAAACAGTCAAAGTAAACGTAAAACATTAGCTCAAGCTGAAAAGGATGCTGTTAATCAAATTGAAGATGAGGTGGAAAAAATTGTACAAAAAATTATCGACACTGAAAATATTACTGCTGTTTTTAGAAAATCAGCTCTTATTTTAGGTAATACTTCAATAGATATAACAAAAAAAGTTGTAGATGAATTAAATAAAAATTTAAGCACCGTTAAAGTCAATGTTGCTCCTTAATTTTATTTATGGCAGATCCGAAATTTTTTCCAAGAAGCAAAAAGCTTACCTTAGAACAAATATCAGATTTAACAAAAATTTCTTTGCCTAAATCTGCTGATAGAAATAGAATTTTTTTAGATATTTCATCGTTAGATAAAGCTTCTAAAGATAATATTTGTTTTTTAGACAATAAAAATTATATCACTCAATTTAAAAAATCTAAAGCAGGCGCTTGTTTTTTTAAAAAAGATTTTATAAATGTTGCGCCAAAAAATATGATTCATCTAGTTTGTGAAAATCCGTACCATTCTTTTGCTATTGTTGCAAATGCATTTTACCCTATAAAAGATATTACTACAGCAGGAATACACCCTAAAGCACATGTAGAAACTAGTGTAAAATATGATGACACTGTTCAAATCGCACCAGGAGCTGTTGTTTCTAGTAATGTAGTAATTGGTTCAAAATGTTTAATTGGTGCAAATACTGTAATTTTATCAGGAGTAATAATTGGCGATAACACTATAATTGGGCCAAATTGTACTATTGCTTATTCAATTATTGGGTCAAATGTTAAAATTCATAATGGTGTCAGAATTGGTCAAGACGGTTTTGGATATGCACAAAATGAAAATATTAGTTTAAAAATGCCTCAACTTGGAAGAGTTTTAATAAAAGACAAAGTAGAAATCGGATCTAATTGTAGTATAGATAGAGGTACGGGTCCTGATACAATAATTGGGGAAGGTACAAAATTAGATAACTTAGTTCAAATAGGGCATAATGCTGTTTTAGGAAAAAATTGTATTATGGTAGCGCAATCCGGTGTTGCTGGAAGCACACAAATTGGTAATAATGTAATAATTGGTGGACAAGTAGGTATAGCTGGACATTTAAAAATAGGTAATAATGTAAGAATAGCTGCTAAATCTGGAGTGATGAAAAATATAGAAGATGGTATGACTGTTGGGGGAATTCCCTCAGTTCCTATTAATGATTGGCATAGGCAAACAATTGTTTTAAAAAAATTAATAAAAAAAAAAAATGGTAAATAAAAATTTATCTGTAAAAGAAATAAAAAAATTAATTCCTCACCGCGAACCAATGCTTTTAGTTGATAAAGTAAAAATAATTAAACCATTTGAAAATGCTATTGGTGTAAAAAAAATAAAAAATAACGCTCATTATTTTAAAGGACATTTTCCTAAAAAACCTATTATGCCTGGTGTATTTATTATTGAAGCTCTTGCACAAACAGCATCTGTATTAGTTATGTATTCTTTAAAAATGACTTCAAATGATAAACTAGTATATTTTATGAGTTTAGAAAATGCAAAATTTAGAAAACCTGTTACTCCAAATTCTACACTTTTTTTATATGTAAAAAAAAAACAACATAGAGGATTAGTTTGGAAATTTTCTGGCGAGGCAAAAGTTAATAATATTAAAGTAGCCGATGCAGTTTACTCAGCCATGATTGTAAAGTAGCAATTTGTAACAATCAGTTAATTGATTTTTTTTCTTTCTATATTTATTTTTCAATTGGATGAAAAATACTATTCATAAAACAGCTATCATAGATAAAAAAATTAAATTGGGCAAAAATGTTTCTATAGGACCATATTCTGTTATTGGGCCACATGTTCAAATTAGAAACAATGTTAAAATTCATTCTCAAGTTAACATTCAAGGACATACTGTTATAAACGAAGGTACTGAAATATTTCCTTTTGCTTCAATAGGCACAATACCACAAGATTTAAAATACCATGGAGAAAAAACAAAATTAATTATTGGTAAGAAAAATGTAATCCGTGAACATGTTACGATAAATCCAGGTACAAAAGGAGGTGGGTCAATAACAAAAATTGGTAATAATTGCCTTTTAATGATTGGCTCGCATGTTGCGCACGATTGCACTTTAGGAAATGATGTCATAATGGTAAATAATGCAACTCTTGCTGGGCACGTGAATATAGAAGATTTTGCAATAATCGGAGGCTTGTCTGCTGTACATCAATATGTAAGAATTGGTAAACATGCAATGGTCGGTGGAATGTCGGGAGTAGAAAATGATGTTATACCATATGGTTCTGTTATGGGTAACAGAGCATATTTATCAGGTTTAAACATTGTCGGACTTAAAAGAAGGGGATTTAATAGAAAACAAATACATGATTTAAGAACAGCATTTAGATTAATTTTTTCTATTGAAGGAACTGCTTTTGAAAGACTAAAAGATGCTATAAAAATTTACAAAAAAAATAGAGTTGTCATGGATATAGTTAGATTTATAAAAAATAAATCTTCTTCTAGAGCAATATGCCAACCAAAACTAAAAAATAATGTTTGATAATACTGCTATTATTGCAGGTTCTGGAAAATTACCTTTTAAAATAGCTACTCACTTAAAAAAGCTAAATTCTAAGTTTATTGTTTTATCTATAAAAGGATTTTCTAATATTACATTGTATAAAAATTTTAACTCTTATTCGTTAAGAATGGGTGAGGGATCAAAAGCAATTAAAATTTTAAAAAAAAATAAAATAAAAAAAATAATTTTTTTAGGAGCTCTAGATAGACCAAGTTTAGCTGATTTAAAACCAGATTTATGGACATTATTTAAAGTTTTCAAATTCATTTTTTTTAAAAAAACTGATGATGTTATTTTAAGAAATGTGGCCAGAATTTTTGAAAATGAAGGATTTAAAGTAATAGGACTTTCAGATATAACACAGAGTTTTTTTTTAAAAGAAGGCATTTATGGAATAAAAAAAATACCTAAAAATGATCTTAAAATAATTAATAAATTGCTAAAAAAAACCATTCATTGGACAACTAAAGATCTTGGTCAGAGTATCATTGCATCAAAGGATCAAATTCTTTTAAAAGAAGATAGAAAAGGGACAAATAATTTAATTAACAGATCAATGAATAAAAAATATAGCAAAAACAGTTATATATTTATTAAAATTAAGAAATTACATCAAGATACACGTATAGATTTACCAACATTCGGATTTGATACACTAAAAAAGTTAGTAAAAACAAATATTAAATACATTATACTTAATGCTGATTCTACAGTTATTATGGATAAACAGAAAATTCTTAATTATTTAAAGAAGAGTAATAAAACGCTTTTATCTGTAGATATACAAAATTTAGGAAATAACAATATTATTTTTAAGTATGAATAGGCAAAAAAAAAGTATAAAAGTGTACCTAATTGCAACTGAACCGTCAGGTGATGTTATTGGTTCTAACTTAATTAAATCATTAAAAAAGGCAAAAAAAAATAAAGTCCAGATTTTTGGTATTGGTGGTACTAAAATGATTGCTTCTGGATTAACTAAGAGTTTATTCCCGATAAAAGAATTATCAATTTTTGGTATTTTTGAAATTATACCAAAAATATATAAGGTTTTTTCTTTACTAAAAAGAACAGAGAAGGATTTAATAAGAGTTAAACCGAATGTATTAGTTACTATTGATAGCCCAGATTTTAATTTTAGAGTTTTGAAAAGAATTTCAAATAAAATGCCTTTAACAAAAAAAATTCATTATGTAGCTCCTACTGTATGGGCTTGGAGGAGCGGAAGAGCAAAATATTTGTCTAAATATATTAATAAGCTTCTTACAATTTTACCTTTTGAAAGCAAGTATTTTACAAAATATAATTTAAAAACAAAGTTTGTTGGACATCCTATTTATGAAATAAGAAAAGGAAAAAAAATTAATAAAAAAAATTTACACATTAAATATAAAATTAAAAAAGGATGTAAAATTATATCTTTTCTTCCAGGGAGTAGGGTGTCAGAAATAAGAAAAAGTATACCTGTATTAATAGAAACAATTAATTTAATTAAAAATCGTTCAAATTTTAATGTACATATATTGTTTTATATTTTACCTCATCTAAAAAAATATTTTAACAAATATAAATTTAATTTTTCATATTCTCTTGTATATGAGACTGATAAATATGATGCTTTTAAAATTAGCAATGCTGCAATATCAACATCTGGAACAGTGGCCTTGGAATTAAGCTATTTTAACATTCCTACAATTGTTATTTATAAACTTAATTTCTTTTCTTATTTGATAGCAAAGATTTTTGTTAAAATTAAACATGCTAATCTATTAAATATTTTGGAAAAAAAATATATTATTCCTGAATTTCTTCAATATAAATGTAGACCAGAATTAATTGCTAATGAAATATTAAAATTACTTAATAATAATTCTTATGCAAACAAGCAACTTGATGAATGTAAAAAGAGTTTACTTAAATTAAAAATTAATAATAAGTTGCCTAGTGTTAATGCTGTTAATGAAATAATTAGCGATTTTTAAGCTTAGTTTTTATTAATGAAGAAATTGATTTAAGAATTGACTTTTTACGATCTCTTTTATCTAACTCTATGTAATCTCTTTTAGGATATCCAGAATATAATTGTCTAGGTCTAGATATTTTTCTTGTGGGTTCTTCAATCATTTCTTTCCAATGTGCTACCCATCCTACAGTTCTTGCTACAGCAAATACTGCAGTATACATTGAAAGTGGAAAACCAAGTGCCCAGAGTAAAATTCCTGAGTAAAAATCAACATTAGGATATAACTTTTTCTTTTTAAAATAACTATCATTTAAAGCAGCATCTTCCAGATCAAGCGCTATAGCTAAATAAGGATTATTTTTTCTTCCTAATTCATTTAAAACATTATGGCATGCTTCTCTCATTACAGCAGCTCTTGGGTCGTAATTTTTATAAACTCTATGACCAAAACCCATTAATCTGAATGGATCCTTTGGATCTTTTGCACGTTTAATAAAATCTTTAATTTTTGTATTTCTTTTTATCTTCATCAACATATTCATTACTGCTTCGTTAGCTCCACCATGAGCAGGTCCCCATAGAGAAGCAATTCCTGCTGATACACAAGCAAAGGGATTTGCTCCAGATGAACCAGCCAATCTTACAGTAGACGTTGAGGCATTTTGTTCATGGTCCGCATGTAAAATTAATAATTGATTCATTGCTTTTGTAATTACTGGATTAGAAACATAATCTTCACAAGGTGTTGCAAAAGTCATTTTCATAAAGTTTTCAGCATAAGTTAAATCATTATTTGGATAAATTACAGGTTGCCCTAATGAATATTTATATGCCCATGCAGCAATTGTTGGCATTTTAGCAATAATTCTATGAGTTGATATTAGTCTTTGTCTAGCATTTGAAAAATCTTCACTATCTCTATAAAAAGCAGATAATGCCCCAACTGTTCCAACCATTACAGCCATTGGATGGGCATCTCTTCTAAATCCTTGTATAAAAGTTTTCATTTGTTCATGCAACATTGTGTGATATCGGATATTATTTTCGAATTTTTCTTTTTGTTTAATAGTAGGTAGTTCTCCGTGTAGAAGTAAATAAGAAACTTCCATAAAATCTGCATGCTTTGCAAGTTCTTCTATTGTATATCCTCTATGCATTAAAATACCTTTATCGCCATCGATAAAAGTTATTTTTGACTCACAACTTCCTGTAGAAAGATATCCTGGATCAAATGTAAAATAACCACTTTCTTTATATAAATTTCTTACATCAATAACATCTGGGCCTATTGTAGATTCGATTATAGGCAATTGAACTTTTTTACTATTAGATAACTCAATTTGTATTTTTTTGTTAACTTTTTTATCCATTTATAAAATTTTCTATTCTTTTTTTTATCTCTACAAAACCAAGAATTTCCATTATATCATATATTCTAGGACTTACATCTAAACCTGTAATCATTGCTCTTATATATTGGATAATATCTGATAGTTTTAAACCTTTTTCTATAAGAAATTTAGATATTATTTCTTCAATTTTTTGTTTTTTAAAATCATTTTTTATATTCTCTAATACAATTAATAAATCTGTAAATATTGTTTTATCCGCTTTTTTTATATATTTTTTCGCTTTTTTTGAAATAGATAATGGAAATTTACTGCAATAAAATAAAGACATTTCGGCTAACTGGTTGAGATCGCGAGATCTTAATTTAATATCATTTAAACCCAAATTTAATCTTTTTACTGAAATTTCGTCAATTTTAATTTTATATTTTGAAGAGTAATAAGATTCAAGAAATTTAATTATTTCATCATTCTTTAACTCTTTAATATAATGGCTATTTACACTTATTAGTTTTTCATTATCAAATTTTGCTGGCGACTTACCTATTCTTTCTAAACTAAACCATTTAATTGCATTTTCTAATGATATAATTTCATCATCACCGTGACTCCATCCAAGACGTAGCATGTAATTGATTAAGGCAGATGGTAAAATACCTTTCATTTTATATTCCTCTACATCTATAGCACCATGTCTTTTTGACATTTTGCTTCCATCTGAACCAAGTATAAGTGGTATATGTGAAGTAATAGGTTTATCCCATTTCATTGCATCGTAAATTACATTTTGTCTAAATGTATTTGTTAAATGATCATGTCCTCTTACAATATGAGTAACGTTCATGTCGTGATCATCTACTACAACTGACAACATATAAGTTGGTGTTCCATCAGAACGCATAATGATAAAATCATCCATTTCTTCATTTGAAACCCTTATTGTTCCTTGAATTATATCATCTATTTTGGTTTCACCTTTTATTGGTGATTTTATTCTAATAACTGGTTTGATATTTTTAGGAGATTCTTTGGGATTTTTTTCTCTCCACATTCTATTATAACGAAAAGGTTTTTTTAAAATTTTTGCCTCTTCACGCATTTTATTCAATTCTTCTTCAGAGCAAAAACATTTGTACGCTAGTCCTTTTTTTAAAAGTTCTTCAGCTATTTCTCTATGTCTTTTTTGTTTTTTTGATTGATAAATAATTTCATTATTCCAATCAAGATTAAGCCATTTTAAACCATCTAGTATTTTGTTTATTGACTCTTTGGTAGATCTGGCTTTGTCAGTATCTTCAATTCTTAATAAAAATTTTCCTTTTGTATTTTTTGCAAATAACCAATTAAATAAGGCAGTTCTAGCACTACCAATATGAAAATTTCCGGTAGGTGAGGGCGCAAATCTTGTTACAGTTTTCATAGTATAGATTTTTTTTTAAGAAATCCTATTTATACATGAATATTTGAATTATTTAAGAAAAATTTTAATAGCTTCTGATAATTCCTTTTAATTTCCCTTGAATTCTTATTTCATTGGATTTAAAAGATTGAATTTTATAATTATCATTTGCTGGTATTAAATATATCTTATCTTTATCTTTTTTTAATTTTTTTAGAGTTACTTCGTTATCGTTAATAAGCGCTACTACAATATCACCATTTTCTGCATCATCACAATATTCAATAATAGCTTTATCTCCATTAACTATCCCTTTATTTATCATTGAATCACCATCAACCTTTAAAACATAATTTTTTTTATTAACAGAAACTAAATTTATTGGTATTTGAATTTTTTCATTAGTATTTTCTATTGCTTCTATAGGATTTCCAGCAGCAATATTACCTAACAATGGAATACTAATTAAATCATTATTTTTTTTAGAAATAAATTTTTTTATTATATTAATAGCTCTTTTTTTATTATCTTTTTTTTCAATAAATCCTCTTTCAACTAACCCGTCTATAAGTCTCTGTATACCTGATTTAGATTTTAAACCCATAGCATTTTTCATTTCTTCGAAAGATGGGCTAACATTAGTTTTTTGTATTTTATCTTTTAAGAAGTTATATAATTTACTTTGCTGTTTTGTAAGCATATAATATATTATAGGAACAAAAGTAGTACAATTCAAGTAAGAATTATCTTTTATAATTACCTGATTTACCGCCTTTTTTAGATAATAAGCGAATCTTTTCAATTTCTATGGATTTGTCTATAGACTTACACATATCATAAATAGTTAATGCGGTAATAGAAACTGATAGCAATGCTTCCATTTCAACACCTGTTTTAGAAGCACTATTACACTTTGAAAGTATTTGTAATCCTTTTGGTTTATTTATTATTTCTATTTCAACTGAGTTTAAAGGTATTTGATGACAAAGCGGTATTATATCTGATGTTTTTTTAGCTGCTAATATACCTGCTGTTTTTGCAACTGAAATAACATCACCTTTAATTATTTTATCTTTATATATTTTTTCTTTAGTAACAGTATTTAAATTAATAAAAGCTTCAGCAACAGCTATTCTTTTAGTTACTTTCTTATCAGCAACATTAATCATTTTTACATTTTTTTTAGTTTGTTTTGACATTTAAAAAATCCTTTAACTTAAATGGGTTTTTAAGCAATGTTTCACCAATTAAAAAACCTTTAATTCCATAAGACCAAAGATTAATCATATCTTCAACAGTTTTAATTCCACTTTCTGATATAACATATTTTTTTTTTGGAATTTTTTTTATAAGTTTTCTAGTGTTATTTATATTTACTTTTAATGTTTTTAAGTTTCTATTATTTATTCCAATAAGATTACTTTTTAAGTTTAATGCTTGTTCTAATTCTTTTTCATTGTGGACTTCAAGTAAAACATTTAAACCATATTCAATAGCTGTTGATTCTAATTCTTTAGCATGATTTTTATCAAGTGCTGCCATTATTAAAAGAATACAATCAACGCCAGTATTCTTTGATTCAATTATTTGATAATTATCAATAATAAAGTCTTTTCTAAGTATCGGTAAATTTGTTATTTTTCTTACTGCTTTTAAATGATTTAAAGATCCATCAAAATATTTTTCATCAGTTAAAACAGATAAACAAGTTGCTCCATTTTTTTGATAATTTTTTGCTATTTTTACTGGGTTAAAGCTTTTATTAATTTTTCCCTGACTAGGAGATTTTTTTTTTATTTCCGATATAACAGGGATCATTTTTTTTTTTAAAACTTTATCAAAAGCATTTTTAAAATCTTTTACTTTCTTTCTTTTAAATGTATTTTTTATTAGAAAATTAATATTTTTTTTTCTTTTTTCTGTTTCTAAAAATTTTTTTTTATCTTCACAAATTTTTTTTAATATATTTTCCATTTTTATTAAGAATTGGATAATACAATTAAATCATCAAGTTTTTTTAAAGCTTTTCCAGATTCTATAGTTTCATTTACTATTTCTAAACCGCTTTTGATGTTTTTTATTTTACTATTTATATATAAAGCTGATGCGGAGTTGAGAAGTACTATATCTTTTTTTGCACCTAATATATCGCCTTTTAAAATTCCATTTATTATTTCTGCATTTTTTTTACTATCTCCTCCAACCAAATCCTCTTTTTTACTTTCTTTTAAACCTAATTCAATAGAATCTATTTCAAATTCTTTTATTGTATTATTCTTAATTTCAGCAATATAATTTTTTCCAGTTGTAGTTAATTCATCATATTCTTTATTTCCAGAAACAACCCAAGCACAATTTGTTCCCAATTTTTTTAAAACTTCAGCTACTTTAACTAATATACTTGCGTCATAAACTCCTATTATTTGTTTTTTACACTCAACTGGACTTAATAAAGGACCTAATATATTAAAAATTGTTCTTTTTCCAATTTCTTTTCTTATATCAGCAACATTTTTTAAAATTGGGTGGAAATTTGGTGCAAATAAAAAGCATAAATTTATTTTTTTTAAACACTCGATTATTTTTTTTTTTTCAAGATTTATATTTATTCCTAGTTCTGAAAGTACATCAGCAGAACCAGTTAGAGATGAAACTGCTTTGTTACCATGTTTAGCTACACATATTCCACTAGCAGCAGTCACAATTGCACAAATTGTTGAAATATTAAATGTTTTAGAACCATCTCCTCCAGTACCACATGTATCAAAAGAATTTTTAAAACCTTTAATTATTTTTGCTTTTTTTTTAATACTTTTAACTGCTCCAAATATTTCATCTACACTTTCACCTTTTTTTGATAGAGAAATTAAAAAATCAATAATTTTATTTTTTTCAATATTTTGGGATAAAATTTGATCAAACGCATTCTCTGAATCATCAATATTTAAATCAGATAAATCTTTTATAGACTTTGTAAAATCATCAAATGTTTTCATTTATTTTTAGATAATTGTAAAAAATTTTTGATTAAATCATGGCCATGCTGAGAAGCAATTGACTCAGGATGGAATTGAACTCCGTATATAGAAAGTGTTTTATGTTTTATACCCATAATCATCCCATTTTTTTTTAGTTCTGCTGTAATTTTGAAGCAACTAGGTAAACTTTTTCTCTCAATACTTAAAGAATGGTATCTTGTTGCTTTAAAAGGGTTGGTGAGATTCTTAAAAATATCTGATTTATAATGATAAATGCTGCTAACTTTTCCATGCATTGGCTTATTTTTTATAATTTTTCCACCAAATGCTTGGCCAATAGCTTGATGCCCTAAGCAAACTCCTAGTGTAGGAATATTTACTTTTGATATTTCTTTTATTAAATCTAAGCAAATTCCTGCTTCATTTGGTGTACACGGGCCTGGTGATAAAACAATTCCTTTATATTTTTTCTTTAATATTTCTTGAGGTGTAATTTTATCATTTCTATACACTTCAATTTTAGCACCTAACTCTAAAAAATAATGGTAAAGGTTATAAGTAAAACTGTCGTAATTATCGATAAGTAAATACATGCGTTAAATTTTTAAAAATTTATAGCATCGTCAGATGCATTTAAAACAGCTTTTGATTTATTAATAATTTCATTATATTCGTTCAGTTTATTACTATCTGCTACTATTCCTCCACCACTTTGAACATATAGTATTTTATTTTTTATTAATCCGGTTCTAAGAGTTATACATGTATCCAGTGAACCATCATGAGCAAAGTACCCAACTCCCCCAGCATAAAAACTTCTAGAAATATTCTCAACTTCATTAATAATTTCCATTGCTCTAATTTTTGGAGCTCCTGTTACTGTTCCAGCAGGAAAACCAGCAGCTAAAACATCTAAAGGGTGATATTTTTTGTTAAGTTTGCCAATAACATTAGAAACGATGTGCATAACATGAGAATAATTTTCTATAATCATTTTTTCAGTAACTTTTACAGAATTTTTTACCGAAACTCTTCCTACATCATTTCTTCCTAAATCAAGTAACATTAAATGTTCAGCTATTTCTTTTGGGTCAGATAAAAGATCTTTAGCTAATTTTTTATCTTCAATTTCATTTCTTCCTCTTTTGCGTGTTCCAGCTATTGGTCTAATTGTTATATTATCTTCTTTAAGTCTCACTAATATTTCAGGGCTAGAACCAACCAAAGAGAAATTTTGGAAATTTAAAATAAATAAAAAAGGTGAGGGGTTAAGTTTTCTTAGTGATCTGTACAATGCAAAAGGAGTTTCTGTAAATCTTTTTTGGAATCTTAATGATGGAACAGTTTGAATAACATCTCCATCGTTAATATATTTTTTTATTGTATCAACAACTTTGTAATATTGGTTTTTTGTCATGTTGCAAGAAATTTTTTCTTTTTTTAGAACTTTCTTATTTATTTTTTTTATTTTTAATGGTTTCTTTAAATTATTTATTACACTAATAATTTTTTTTTTACTATTTTCATATAATTTATAAATCAAATTTCTGCTTATTTTGGTATTTGGTTTTGTAATTGTGTTAACAATACTAATAGTATTTCTTAAATTATCAAAAACAGCTACTAAAGAAGTTCGCATAAAACAAGCATATGGAATATTTAAAATATCTTTCTTTTCATTTGGCAAGTTTTCATAAAATCTAATAAAATCATATCCCATATACCCAACATAAGCCGAAACCATAGAAGGAAGATTTCCAAAGGTATATGTTTTTAATGAATTTATTTCTTTTTTTAACTTACTTAATGTACTTTTATTTAATTCATTACATTTCAATAATTTATCAGATTCAATTCCAATAATTGAATATCTTCCTCTGCTAGAACCACCTTCTACAGATTCTAGTAAAAAATTATTTTTATTTTTTTTTATTAATTTTAAATATGCAGTAATGGGTGTTTCTAAATCAGCTGAGATTTCAGTCCATAAACAAAACCTATTATATTTTTTTGATTCAATTTTTTTTGAGAATTGTTTTATATTTGGGGTAATTTCCAATTTATTTAATATTGCAATCTGTCAATAAAATCATTAAACAAGTTTTTATTCACTATTACAGGATATTTATTTTCTAATATTTTTGTAATCTGTTGGAAATTTTCAATCCCATATATTTTATTAACACTATTTTTAATATTATTAAATTTTTCATTATCAAAATTGATTTCGCTATCAGATTCAACTTTTACTATATAATATTTATTACTTGTTTCACTTTCATGAATTGTATTTTT
>CACLKH010000021.1 GCA_902607475.1 uncultured Alphaproteobacteria bacterium
TTATATAAGTAGATTTGCAGCATCAGTTTTACGAGGAGCTGGTTTATCAGAATGGATAGTTAAAAAAGAAAGCAAATATATTAAAACATTAAAAAAATTAGTTAATTATGAAACAATATCTAATGTAAGAGCAACTTTAAGAGCAAAATTAAACATATCTTCTCTATGTAATGGTAAAGATTTTGCTAAGAATTTTGAAAATTCTATTAAAAAAATAGTGAATAGTTAGTGAAAAAAAAATTAAATCTAACAAATTAATATTAAAAATTTCAAAATAATCTTATATAATTTATAAAGTTATTAAGGGGTAAATTGCGGGAATAGCTCAGTGGTAGAGCATCACGTTGCCAACGTGAGGGTCGCGAGTTCGAATCTCGTTTCCCGCTCCAAAATATAAACTATGTTGGGGTCTGTAATTAAATTAATATTCTACTTAAAAAAAAAGCTCAAGTCTTTTTTGCTGTGGATACTAACACCACGTGAAATAATTCTTCGTCAAAGAGATAAAATTTATGGCATTAAATTATCTACTAAAATACAAGGATTTCTTTTATCTTTTTTAATCATAATAGGTGGTTGGACAGTATATTCTAGTTTGTTCTACGTCAAATTTGATGAGCTAATTACTTTAAAAGACAAAAAAATTTCTGAATTAAATGATAATTTATATGTAGCAAAAAAAGACCAGGAAAAGCTTGGTCAGCTTCAAAAAGAATATAAATCAACAATGTCTGTTTTCATAGAAAGCACTGAAAATAACTCAAAAACTTTAGAAAAAACAATTGTTGAAGCAGGTCTAGACCCTAATGAATTGGTAAAAAGAGCTTCTAGAAATATTCCGCGAGGTGGTGCTTTTATTCCAGAAATAGATGAAACAAGCAATGAACTAATTATTGAGAATAAACTTCAAAAACTGGAAGCACTTCAAAATATTGTGCATAGTATTCCACTTGTTGCACCATTAGATTATTACTGGGTATCAAGTAACTATGGTAGAAGAAAAGATCCTATAAATGAAAAAAAAGGGATGCACTATGGAATTGATTTAGTTGCACAAGTTAGTACTATAATTATGTCTACTGCCTCTGGCATTGTTACCGCTGCAGGAAAAAGAGCAAATTATGGAAAAATGATTGAAATAGATCACGGATATGGACTAAAAACAAGATATGGACATTTACATACAATTACCAAAAAAAAAGGAGAAATGGTTGGTTTTCGAGAAGAAATTGGTAGACTGGGTAGTTCTGGAAGAGTAACTGGGCCGCATTTGCACTATGAAGTTTTATATGATTATAAGCCCAAAAAATCCAGCTAAATTTATTAATGCAGGTAAAAATGTTTTTAAAATAAATAAAATAGAAAAAGGAAATTAAAATTGGCAATTTGGAAAAAAAATAATAAAAAAGAAGGTAAATATAATCCACCAGATTCAAAACTTTTTAAAGAAATAGAAAAGGAGAGGGGTACAATACCATCTATTATAAGTGAAGGTTCTGAGTTTAAAGGAAATATAAAAACTTCTGGAGAAATTCAAATTGACGGTGTGCTAAATGGAAATGTTAGAGCAAAACAAATCGTGGTTGGTGTAAATGGGAATGTTCGTGGGAATGTTACATCCAATTTTTTAAGAATTTGTGGAAAAATAGAAGGAGAAATTCGAGCAGAAACATTGGAAATAGTGTCAAGCGCAACGGTAAAAGGAAATGTATTTAAAAAAACTATTTCAATTGAATCCGGATCTAAAGTAACCGGAAATATTAATGAATTAGAAAGTGCAACGGCGAAAATTTTTAAACTTCAAAGAAAAAGTCCAGGCAAAGATGAGAAAGTTAAAGATTAATTTTATTTTATACCTGTAAGATTTTCTATAGATTTTTGCATTGTTGTCATGCCCTCTTGCTGTGCAGTTTGCATCACACTCATCATTTGCTCAATTTTATTTTCTCTAATTAAATTTGCAATGGCAGTATTATTAACCATAACTTCAAATGCTGCAACTCTGCCAGAATTATCCGATTTTTGAAATAGTCTTTGTGATAAAACCATTTTTAAGGACTGAGATAGTTGAGTACGAATTTGTGCCTGTTGCCCTGCTGGAAAAACATCAATGACTCTATGAACAGTATTGGGCGCACCGCTAGTATGTAAAGTACCAAAAATAAGATGTCCTGTTTCAGCAGCTGTCAAAGCCATGCCTATAGTCTCCACATCTCTCAATTCTCCAACTAAAATAACATCCGGGTCTTCTCTTAAAGCTGCTCTTAGTGCTCCGTGAAAAGTATTTGCATCTTTTCCAATTTCTCTTTGTGAAATAATGGACTCTTGGTCTTTATGGATAAATTCAATAGGATCTTCGATTGTAATTATATTTTCTTTACGAGTTTTATTAATCTCATTAATCATGGCAGCAATACTTGTAGATTTACCAGAGCCTGTCGCACCAGTTACTAAAATTAAGCCTGCCTTTTCTCTTATTATATCAGTAACCACTGCTGGTAAATTCAAACTTGCAAGTTCAGGTATTTCTTCAACTATTTTTCGAAGAACTATACAAGGCCCATTTGATGATTGAAAAATGTTAGCACGAAAACGGATGCCATTAGATATAAAAGCTAAATCCACATCCTTTTGCTTCTCATATATTTCTTTTTTTCTTGTATCTAGAAGTTTTTTAATCATATTGTTGATTTGATTTTCTGAAATCATCATATCTTTTTGAAGAATTTCTCCGTTTACTCTTATCGAAATAGGTCTGTTAGAACGCACGTGAATATCAGATAGTCCTTCTATATTTGCAAATTTTTTTGTTATATCATCCATAATTATTTTTTTCTTTTTTAAGGAAGTCTAATGACAGACAAAACTCCATCTGCAACTACTATTCCTTTTTTTTTAGGTATAACTTTTATTTCTTCTTTTTCAAAATGAACAATTTTATCCATGTTTGCAATACTTTCTTTAAAATTCATATAGCGCAGATAATTACCAGTTACCTGGTATGTAACTAAAATTTTATAGTAATCAATTTGTTTATTTTCATTTTTCTGGTTATTATTTTCAGAATTATTAGTAGTTTTATAAACTGGCGTTTCTTTACCTCTTTCTAATTTTGATACTGTTAATTTATACTCTAATGCAAGAGTGCTAAGAGTTTCATATAGTCCTTCTACTTCAGAATCAGTATGAAATAATTTAACTTTGCCAGAGAATTGCTTATTTATAGTATCTAAGCGTTTTTGTTGTTTTTTTAAGTCAGATTGTAATTGAACTAATTCTTTTTGATAATTTTCTTTTTTTGCTAATTGCTCTTTTTGTTCAATTAATTTTGGTCGAAAAATAAGAAAATATATTAAAAAAACAATTAATATAACTCCTACCGCACCACCTATCAAAAGAGGTGTTTTGGATTTAATTTTTTCTGATGAAGCGATAGGCGTGCCTTCTTTAGATTCTTTTTTTTTTGAAAATAAATTTTTAAAAAACTCACCTACATCTATGTTCATATCTACCATTTTTTTTAAGCCCCTTTGGACTTTTTAAGTTTTTGTGGATTGATAATTGTATCAATTATAAAATTCTTTAAATTACTTGGATTTTTTTCATCTTGTTTTGTTTTAGTCATGGATTTAACAATTGCATTTTTTACAATATCGCCTTTTTTTAAATTAGAGATAAAATCTAAAATATTTTGATCTGCTTTAGCCAAACCTTTAATTACTATTTTTTTATCACCATCATAATTTAGAGAATTTAAAATGATGCCTTTTGGATAAGATTTATTGATGTGTGCTAAAACTTGATATGATAATTTTTGGTTACTGTTAATTTTATCTCCAATTTTTACTTTGTATTCAATATTTCTTATTTGAGTATTTATTTTTGCTAATTTTGTTTTATTTGTATTTACGTTTTGTTCAAGAGTTGAATAATCTACCAAATTTTTTTTTGCTTTTTTCATTTGACTAAAAAAAGAAAAACTAGATGTGATTATAAAAAAAAGAGCAAAAGCAGTAACTCCTATAAAGCCTAATTTAGAAACAATTTCTGTTCTTTTACTTTTTCTAACAATATCACGATTTGGTAGAAGATTAATATTTTTAACTCCAGTTACAAATTTATAATATCCAAACACATCTAATTTTCTCGTAGCTAAACCAATAACAGAAGTAAATACTGAAGGGTTGGTTTCAGCTTGAATTTTTTTTTGCAAATTCTCTGGTATTGTTATTTTATTTAAAGGATCAAATATTTTTATCGAATATTTTCTAAGTTTTTTTTGTAAAGCCTCTACAAATTTATTTATGGACTGGATAGAACTTACAATATATAAATCATTAACAGGTTCTGTTTTGTACTTATTTTCATATGCAGCAAAAGCTTGCTTTACCTGCATAGCATATCGTTCAGCAATCGTATGGACATTTTGATCACTTTTAGAATCTAAGTTCTGTTTATCTTGTGTGTTTATAAAAACGTCCGTTATATGTGGAGTTTCAGAACGCATAATTAAAAGATAATTTTCTTCTGGTCCTAATTCTAAAAGAGCAACAGGTTTATTTTGTGACATAACCTTTTGGTCTCGAATTAAATCTAAAGCATTTCGAAGGGAAAAACATCTAACATCTACAATAATTGGATTTAACCCAGCTTTTTTAACTAAATTAACTTGAGATTTAACATCTGCTACTTTTGAAGCAACAAATAATATATCCATAGTATTGGTTTTAGAATTACGAGATATTATTTGATAAAAAATTGAGTAAGAGTCTAATTCTTCTTGTAATTGTACTAAATTTTGCCATAAAGATTCATGCTCAATTGCGCGATTCATTTCATCTTCTGTCATTAAGGGTGCCTGGACTACTTTAATAATAGCGCTTGAAACAGGTAGTGAAACTGCAGCATTTATAGTTGAAATTTTTCCTGCTATTAGAGCTTCCTTAATTTGATCTATATAAATTTCTGCTTTTTTCTCATCGGATATTCCTGACGGTATTTCAACAAACTTATAAGCTAATTTTTCTAGAATCCATTTATTTTTAATATTATTTAATTGAGCAACTCGAACATTTTTTGGTGTTATATCTAATCCTACAATATCTTCTTGCTCCACACTATACTTACTCATCATATCCATGATTGGACGAGTAATTGTATTCAATATAGAAGAAAAACCTCTTTTTTTAGTGTTTCTATTCTGGCTTTTTGTTTTATTATTTTCTTTATTACCTGATTTAACTAAATTTTTTTTAAATATAGTCTTAAGTGTATCCAATAATTTTTTATCCATACTTTTTTTTTAACAAAAATTAACTAAATACATTATAACTCATATAAATCAATTGATTCATATATTTAAAATAAATTCATTATTTAACATAATCGATAATAGATAAATATCGACATTGCAGTAAGTAGTACTACACTAAATTTATGTACAAAAAAGTACTTAAGGAGTTTTTTTTATATTTAATGGTCATACCTTTTGTAGGTATAATGCCCTCAATAGCTATGGAAGGATATATATATCAAGGAGGATATAATTATAATCACAGTGTGATTGTTAATTGGTATTCTGAAGATAAACAATTAATAAAAGAAAAAAAAGAGTCGGTAAAAAAAAAGACAGACTATAAAGATTTAAATTTTTTAGTTACAAAAACTATTATCATTGACACTTCTACAGTAAAGAAGAAAAAAATGAAAAAAGATTATGTTATTGTTCAACAGACAATTAATGATCCCTCTTATGTATCTTCTTCTTATATATTAAATAAAAAAGATGAAGAAATAGATTTAAAAAAACCAAAAACTATTACAACAACAAAAGATTCGATTGATAAATTAATAGAAATGAGGATTCAAAAAGAATATCCGCCAACTATGAACACTATAGTTGAAGAACAAAGGATTTTTGACGCTGATAAAAGTAAAAAGAATAAAAAAGTACAATTAGCTACCAAAGAAATAATGCCACTAGATATTAATAAATATCTAGATCTTAATAAATATAATGAAATAACAAAAAAAAAAGAACAATCTTCACAGGTTAAGATAAAAAAAAATTATCAATATGCTAAGACTGATAATCCTTTTGATGATACCTTTGATTCACCTTCAAAAGTTGAAAATTATACAAAATCAAAAATAAAAAAAACAACAGCTCCTAGTTATAATCCTTTAATACAATTTCCTTTATCAGAATATACCGTAAAAGGTGTAATAACTTCTGAACAGGGAAACAGAGCGTTAATTACAACTGCCCAAGGTAATTATTTCTACCTTAAGGAAGGTGAATTATTGGGTGCCAATAAAGGCGTTGTAACTAAAATAAAAAATAATAGCATTATTATTCTTGAAAGAGATAGAAGAATTGAAATAATAGTTTCCTCAGATGGCAGAGTTTCTAGAAAATGAAATTTTTACTAAAAATTTTTTTTGTTATAAGTCTAATTTTAAACTTTTCTTCATGCGCAAATATAAAAGATAGGAAGGCAGAAAAAGAAGAAAAAAAAATTGCTGAGTTAAAAAAAAAATCAGAGATTGATCCTGATAAAATAATTCAAGAAGGTTTACTCTCAGTGGATGAAACTCAAAGATTAGGTCCTCAACCTCTTCCTGAAGGTTCTGATGTAAAAAAAGAAAGACGTTCTGTCATAAAAGAAGAATCTCAAGTATATGGGGTTATGTCATCAGAAATAGAAAACACCTTTCCAATTACTATAAACCTAGACAATGTTGAAATCGGCGCTGCTATGAGAATGTTCGGAGATTTAATTAATAAAAATATTTTAGTTGGAGAAGAAGTCCAAGGATTTGTCAGTGCGTATATTCAAGAAGAGCCATGGGATAAAGCTTTGGCGGCTATTTTAGAAATTAAAGGATTAGCACAAACAATTGAACCAAATTCTCGATTAATTCGTATACATAAAAAAGAAACACTTTTAGCTCAAGAAAAATATAAAAGGGATAGGGCAAAAAATTTGCAAGAAGCAATAGAGTTGGAAAAACAAAACATGCCTACACGCTCAGAAATGTTTCGTTTGTTTTATTCTGAACCAGAAATAATTAAAAAACAATTAGAAGATGTATTGTTTAGAAAAGAAGGAACAGCGGAAGCTACTCAGCTTAAAGGACCAGTTTCTATATCTGAAGACACTAGGCAAAATTCCTTAATCATTAAAGGTACTAAAGAAGATTTAGATCTAATTGAAAAAATGGTTGATGCTATAGATGTTCGTACTCAACAAATTCTCATAGAAGCTTTTATTGTAGAAGCAACCTTAGATTTTGATAAAAAATTAGGTGCAAGATTTGGTGCTAATTATGCTAAAAGACGTTCAGTTAAAGAGGGTCGAGCAGCAGGTGAAAATGAATTAACTGTTGGCGGAGTTGTAGGTGGAGCAGGAGATGTAGCATTGGGTACAGCTACAGGAAGTATATTTAATAAAACAGCTGGAGGGACTGCTGGTTTGGGAATTTTATATAATTTAGGGGCTAATAAATTAAAAGCAGAATTAGATGCTTTAGAATCTGAAGGGTTTTCAAAAATTCTATCTAACCCAAAAGTTTTTACTCTTAATAATCAAACAGCTAAAATAACACAAGGTAATCAAGTTCCTTATACAGTTGCAGCTGAAGGAGCTAATGTTTCTAATACTCAGTTTGTTGATGCCGCACTTAGTTTGGAAGTGACCCCAAGTATTGTGGGTGATGGTAATATAGTAATAAGTATTATAGTTAATAATGATAGTGTAAACACTGCAATTTCAGTAGGCGATCAGCCCGCAATAAAAAAAATGGAAATAGATACTAGATTACTTGTTGAAGATGGATCAATTGTAGTTATAGGTGGTATTGTTAAAGATGAATCGGGCGATACAAAAGAATATACTCCTGGTATTAGTAGAATACCTATTTTTGGAGGCCTTTTTCGTTATAAAAATAAAACAGCTGATAGAAGCCAGTTATTAGTTTTTATTGCACCAAGAGTAGTTTAATTTATTTTTATAATGAAAAAATATTTATTTTAAAAAAAAATATTATGCTAAATATAAGTCAAAGTGCAGCAATAAATATAGCAACAATGTTGCTTTCGCATAAGAAAATAACAGAAAAACAAATGAATCAAATTCAAACGCTTAGTAAGGAAAGCGGTCAAGATATGATAAGTGTTATTATAGATAAAAGTTTTGCTAGTGAATCCGATATAGTAAATACAATTTCCAAAAGCTACGATTTACCTAAAATTAAAATTACTAGTAAAAATATTGATAAAGAAGCAATTTCTAGTTTGCCAAAAAATTTTATTGTTACTAATCAAGTGCTTCCTTTTTCGCTTAAAGATGGAAATTTACAAGTTGCTATTGCTGATCCAACACGATTATCTATAAGTAGTGAAATCAAAACAATTACTAATAAAAATATAGATTTATTTGTTACCAAATTATCAGAAATGGAAAATGGTTTAAAATTTTTAGATGAACCAATCGAAATTACTCAAAGTGCTGATGCAACTTCAAGTCCACTTGAAAAATCGGATGAGATAGAAACTACATCTGATGTAATTAAATTTGTTGATGATTTTTTAATAAGTGGAATTAAAAAAAATGTTAGTGATGTACATGTTGAACATTTTCGCAACGAGCCAAGAATTCGATATCGTAAGGACGGAGTAATGATAGTCCAAAAAGAATTTAATAAATTCTTAGCTAAAAATTATCCAGCAGTTGTTACTCGTTTAAAAATTATGGCAGAAACAAATATATCAGAGAGAAGACTTCCACAAGATGGTGCTATACAATTTGTCAAAAAAAACAATGAATGTGATTTTCGTGTTTCTTTTTTACCAACGAAATATGGTGAACGTGTTAATCTTCGTTTATTAAAAAAAGAGTCCATTCAATTAGAATTAAACAAACTAGGATTTGAAAAAGATCAATTAGAAAAAATTATATCCTCTATAACTGCGCCTCAAGGGCTTATTTTAGTAACAGGCCCAACAGGAAGTGGAAAAACAACAACTCTTTATTCTTGCTTAAACCATATTAATAAAGAAGGGTTAAATATTTTAACAGCTGAAGATCCAGTTGAATATGAACTTTATGGTATAAGCCAGGTACAAGTTAAAGAAGATATTAGTTTAACATTTGCATCAGCTCTTAGATCTTTTTTAAGACAAGATCCAGATGTAATATTAGTAGGTGAAATAAGAGATGAAGAAACAGCAGATATTGCTATAAAAGCAGCATTAACTGGCCATTTGGTCATGAGCACTTTGCATACTAATGACTCAATTAGCACAATTACAAGATTAATTAACATGGGCATTCCTGCATACCTGATTTCATCTGCTCTAACTTTAGTTATGGGGCAAAGATTAGCTAGAGCTAATTGTCCGAATTGTAAAAAAGTTGAACAAATTAATCCAAAACTTTTAAATGAAGCAGGATTTTCAATGGAAGAAGCATCGCGAGTTTCTTTATTTAAATCTAAAGGTTGTACAAAATGTGAAAATGAAGGTTATAAGGGAAGAATTGGTATTTATGAAGTATTAAAAATAACTTCCAAATTTCAAGATGCTATAATAAACAATGCTTCACTTTTGGATCTTAACCAGCTTGCAAAAAAAGAAGGATTTATAACTATGCAGGATATGGGAAGAACTCTTTTGGTGGAGGGAAAAATTTGTTTTGAAGAATATCAAAGAGTGATTCAAGGAGAGGCATAATAAATGGATGTTTATGATTATAAAGGTATCAAAGAAGGAAAATATGCCCAAGGAGAAATAGAAGCAATTAATAAGGATGAAGCAGCCTATAAATTACGTGGCCAAAAATTAATTATTACTAGTCTCGAGAAATCGAAAACAAAATCTATAAAAGAAAAAATTGTTGAAAAAAAAAAGAGTAAGAACATAGGAGGGAAAGTACCTCCAAGGGATATTTTAATCATGACTAAGGCATTAGCTACAATGATAAAAGCCGGTTTGCCTGTTTTGGAGGCAATTGGTATGGCAAAGGAGCAAGTTAATAATAAAAAGCTAGTTCCCATTATGGAAGAAATCTATAAAAATGTTGAGTCAGGGCAACCACTATCAGAATCATTTGAAAAATATGAAAGAAATTTTGATAGCGTTTATATTAATATGGTTAAAGCAGGAGAGGCCAGTGGTAAATTAGATGGTTTTTTAGTTAGGTTAGTAGAAGTTTTAGAGAAAAGAGAAAAAATCAAATCTTCCATTAAGGGTGCTTTATTTTATCCTATCATTCTTTTTACCATTGCCATGAGTGTTATGATTTTAATGTTAGTTAAAGTTGTGCCCATTTTCGTTGAAATGTATGCCAACATGAATGTTGAACTACCCGGTTCAACAAAAATGATTTTAGGTGCTAGTGAATTTGTAAGAGGAAAAGGTGGATTGTTTACACTTATAATTATGATCTCTTTATATTCTTTGCATAAATTCACTATGAGAAAAAATTATAATTACAGAAAATTTTTCCATAGATTTTTTCTAAAAATGCCTCTCTTTGGCAATCTTATTCTAAAATCTATTTTAGCCCGTAAAGCCCTTATCATGGGAAACTTAGCTTCTGCAGGAGTCAATCTATTAGAAAATATTGATATAGCATCAACAGTTACTGACAATCTTATTATTCGAGAATCTATGGAAAATATAAAACGCGGAGTTTTTTCAGGAACTGATCTTTCTACATTATATAGAAAGGAAACCATATTCCCATTAACGTTTGCTCAGTTAGTAAAAGTAGGTGAAAAAACAGGAAATATAGAAGAAATTTATTCTTCTATTGCAAGATATTATGAAGATGATTTTGATAATGCTGTAGCAGCATTATCTAAAACAATCGAGCCAATTATGATTGTTTTTATGGGAGTTATAATAGGTGTTCTTCTTTTAGCATTATATTCACCAATCTTTAATGTAGGGTCTATTATTGGCGGATAATTATTTAGGGCAGTTTCCATCATCACAAATTTCTCTTTTTTCATTAATACTTAATTGAAATGACTTATCTTTTTTTTTAGTGGCAACAGCTGTAAAAGTTGATCCTCCATCTGGATCAGAACCTTCAGCTATACAAAAACCATATGGTGCATCAGGATCTTCATTTAAAACTTTAGTTCCTTCAAAAAGCCCAGTATTAATATTAAGAGCATAATTGTCTGGGCATGATGAACCAGGATTGGTGGTATAATATTTATTCCAATCAGCATAATATTCTTCTTGTGCCATAGAAATAGATTGTAAAGTATTTAACGCCTTAGATTTTTTGGTAGTTTCTATATGTTTTTGATACATCGGAATTCCAACAGCAGCCAATATACCAATAATAGCAACAACAACAAGTAACTCTATAATAGAAAAACCTTTTTGATTATAATTATTAGATATTTTTAAGAAATTTTTGATAAAAAAAAATTTTTATTTCGCAAAAGAACCGGCGGTATTATCATTACCATCGTCTTTATCTTTAAAATAACTTGTGACGTTAATATTAGAACCACTTACTTCTAATTTTGTGCAACCATGGGTATTTGCAGCGCAAGTATTATCAATGGCATTTTTTGAAGTATCATAAGGATTTTTCCAATTATCTGCATCAAAATGTGTTTGAAATTTACCTATAAAAGTATCAAGACTTTCCGTGCAAGCAACACTTTGAAAAGCTCCATTTGCATCTTTAAGGGATGGTTCATCTCCTAAACTACATTTAGTAAACTCAGCGGCACCAAATTTAATGACTTGAGCATGGTTACTTTTAGTTGAATTACGTTGCGCTCCTTTTGTATAACCATTATATGCAACAACTCCAACTGCTGCTAAAATACCAATAATAGCAACAACTACTAAAAGCTCTATAAGTGAAAAACCCTTTTGTTTGTTCATATTAAAATTTAAAAAAATTCCCTAATGTATTAAATGTAAAAAATGTATAATTGTCAACATTTGATTAATTATAAATTAATGATAAAACTAAAAATATTTCTAATTTTTTTTATATTAGTGAGTAGCTATACAAATATTTCATCTAAAACAAAGGAAAATCACTATATAATACTTGATACCTTTCAAAATTTTGAAAAAGCGCGCTTAAATAGGGCAAAATTATCCACTTTAAGCAGTGCAAACATAATTATTCTATCTCCTAAGCAAATAATAAAAACTAATTCATCTTTTACACCACGTTCCGTTCAAAAAGCAAAATTAATGGAGCATTTTTATGCCTTTAAAAAAATAAATAAAAAAGAACCATTAGAAAACAAAGATAATTACAGTGTTTTATTGGGTCCAGAAAATAAAAAACGTATAGATGAATTATCAAAAATATTAGGTAATTTAAAATATAAAAATTTTCATCTTGTTGCTTACAAAGGCATTTTAGAAAATAAAAAAAAAGAAAATACTAATTTTTTAACCATAGACCCAAAGGATTTTAATCTGCCACATGTAGATGAAAAAAAAATTTTACCACCTTCAAAATAAAAACATGTAGTTTTCGTAAAAAAATGTAATAGGTGAAATAAATGTAATATATAAAAAAGCGCTCAAAACTAAAAAACAACCGTAGGGAATTTTATTTTGTATTTTTATCTTACCTAAAGCAACTGCACAAAGCCCTACTAAAATTCCAAGTAATGCTGATACAATAATAATAAAAAATAATGATTGCCAACCAAGCCATAGTCCCAGTGCCCCTAATAATTTAACATCTCCCATGCCCATACCTTCTTTTTTGCGAATGATTTGATAGATTTTTGCAAAAAAATATAAAAAACCTATTCCAACAACAAATCCAATAAAGCAATCTATAGAAGAAGAAAAAAAAATACTATCAGGCGATACTAAACACCGTAACAGTCCTATAGCGTAGAGAAAAAAAACAACTGTATTGGGTAATAAAAAAAAT
>CACLKH010000022.1 GCA_902607475.1 uncultured Alphaproteobacteria bacterium
AAAGAAAAAATTAATTAATTATCTTGAAAAGTTATGCTTAAGTGAAGAATGTGTTAGTTTTTTCATTTTAAAAATAAGCGAAATTAATAAAAAACTAATTGTACCTGAAGGAAAACTTTTAAAATTAGCTTTAGATAGTGGTCTTGATAGAAAAGAATTTTTAAAATTTTATAAAAAAAATGAATTAAATCCATATTGGCCTAAAAAACAATCTAAATATAGCAATCTATGGAAAAAATATTTTCAAAAAAATTCTAAAGATTTCAGAAAAACTATTAATGAGTTAAAAAAAATATCAAACGAATCCAAACTTGCAATTACTGAATTAAAATATTTATCAAATGAAATAAGCGTTGGAAAAAGAATATCTGAAACTGCAAAGAAACAAATGATAGAAGCTAATCTTAGATTAGTTATTTCAATAGCAAAAAAATATACAAATAGAGGCTTACAGTTTTTAGATTTAATTCAAGAAGGAAACATTGGCTTAATGAAAGCTGTTGACAAATTTGAATATAAAAGAGGTTATAAGTTTTCTACTTATGCAACTTGGTGGATTAGACAAGCAATCACTCGTTCAATTGCTGATCAAGCCAGAACTATTAGAATTCCAGTACATATGATAGAAACAATTAATAAAATTATCAGGACTTCTAGAATAATGTTACACGAAATAGGACGAGAACCAACACCTGAAGAATTATCAATAAAACTATCAATACCTTTGGAAAAAATAAGAAAAGTTATGAAAATTGCACGAGAACCTGTTAGTTTTGAAACACCTGTAGGAGATGATGACGATAGTTTCTTGGGAGATTTTATAGAAGATAAAAATACAATTGTTCCTGGAGAATCTGCTATTAATTCTAACTTGAGAGAAACAACAACAAGAGTGTTATCAAGTCTTACTCCTAGAGAAGAAAGAGTTTTAAGAATGAGATTTGGTATTGGAGTTAATTCAGATCATACTTTAGAAGAAGTTGGACAACAATTTACAGTTACAAGAGAACGTATAAGACAAATAGAAGCAAAAGCATTAAGAAAGTTAAAACATCCTAGTAGGTCAAAACAACTAAAAAGTTTCCTTGATAAGAGTTAAAGAACACTGTTAAATAACAAAAATGCACTATATTGGGCCTGTAGTTCAGTTGGTTAGAACACGCCGCTCATAACGGTGATGTCGCAGGTTCGAATCCTGCCGGGCCCACCAAAAAAAATTATGTTTTTTCTTTTAATAATGAAATAAGTTTATCAATGCTTCCTTCATTTTGATCAATGACAGAAACAAATTCTGATCTTTGTGTAATTGCTAAACTTATTCCTTCGATAATAATATCAAGAATAACAAATCTATCTTTTTTTTTTCCAATTCTCCAATCTACCATTATCATAGCAGCATCCTCTCTTTCGAGACCCGTATGCACAATAAATATTTTAGGATTGGATTCATTTTCAAAGTTTAGTAACGTTAATTGTTCTCCTGAATATTCATTAAATCTAGAAGAATAGGTTTTAACAACATAATTTCTAAAAGCTTTTATAAACTTTTTTTTCTGTTCAATAGAGGCTGTTTTCCAGTATTTTCCTAAAACAAATCGTGAAATAGAAGGAACATCAAAATTTTTATCAAATAACTTACCAAATTGGCTTTCCTTTTCATTTTGACTTGTAGAATTATCAGTAAGTGTACTTATTGCTTCTGTCGTCATTTCCATTACATAAGACCCTGGATCGTTTCCTGCCAATACATAATTGTTAAATGATTTATTTAGTGAAATGCTAAAAAAAAACAGAAACACTAATATAAAAAGTTTTTTTGAAAACATTTTACTTATTTAAATAAGATTGATAATCAGTAACTTTATCAGTTTCTATTTCGTCAGTTCTTTTTTGTAAATACATTGAACGAATAGAAGAATAAAAGTCTAATGAACTTTTTTCTATTTCTTCAAGAACACCAAGTGTTTCTTGTCTATCATCAACTGCTGTACCAGCAGTTTTTACTAAATTTCCCCACAATGGTGCACCAATAAAAATTAGTGGATCTGTAAAAATGTCACCTATAAAACCAACAATATCTCTAGATGTTTGAGGTCCTTTGAATGGAAGTTGAACATAACTACTTTTTTTCCATCCCCATACTCCCAATGTATCTCCAAAGGTTTCAGGTCTTTCATTTATTCCCATTTTTGTAGCAACATCAACAAAACCACCCAATCCAATTGTTGAATTAATTACTAATCTAGAAACTGTACCAATAGCCGCGCCCATTTTTCCTTGGAGTACATTATTTATAAAATATTGAGGAGTAGTAAAGAAATTATCTATTGCATTACCAAGTCCTCTTCTAAATGGATCAGGAACCACATCTACATAACCTCTTGTAACTGGTCTAACTACCACTTTGTCTAAGCCAAGGTTAAAATCCCAAACTCCTCTATTAAAACCTTCTATTGGGTCAATATCACTATAATCTTTCTCTTGATAAGCTTCATTAAGATCAAAATCAGATTCTACATTGCCATAATCAGATTCTACTATGATTGCATCTTCTACCACCACATCACTTTCATGATGATCAGCAATTGCTAAAATGTTAATTGAAAAAAGAAATGCTATAATCAAAAAAAGTTTATATAAATGCATCATTCTCAAAAAAACTCCAATAATTTTAAAGTAATAATAATATACTTTATTTTTATTAAAAAAAAGTTAAAAAAAAAAGTTATTCACAGGTAATTTAATTTATGGAAACAAAAATTAAAATTTCATTTGAATTTTTTCCTCCAAAAAGTCAAAAAATGTATCAAAGTTTATGGAACACGCTTAATAAATTGAAAATCTTTTACCCTGATTTTGTATCAATTACTTATGGGGCAGGTGGCTCAACGAGAAAAAGAACTCATGATACAATAAAAAAATTTACTTACAGACCTTCAATAAAACCTATTCCTCATTTAACTTGTATTGGCGATACTAAAGATTCAATAAAAAAATTAGCTCTAAATTATTGGAAAATGGGAATTAAATCACTTGTTGTAATAAGAGGAGATCCAGAAAATATAAAATTAAGTAAAAAAAGAAAATTTATTACTTTTCCTAATGGCTACACTTATTCTAGTGAACTTATTAGGGATTTAAAAAAAATAAGAGATTTTGAAATAATTATTGCAGTTTTTCCAGAAAAACATCCTGAATCAATAAATATTCAAGAGGATATTGATAATTTGAAAAGAAAAATTGATTTAGGTGCAACAAAAGGTATTACTCAATTTTTTTTTGATAATAATAAATTTTATGAATTTTTTAATATTCTTCAAAAGAAAAACATAAAAATTCCTATAATACCTGGGATACTGCCAATTATTAATTTTAACAAATTAATTGAGTTAGCACATAACTGTAATGCATCTATACCGAAAAGACTAAAAAATTTATATAAAGGTAAGAAAGAATACGAATTTAAACTATCTGTGGATATTGCTACAAAACAGTGTTTAGATTTAATAAAGAACGGATTTAATAATTTACACTTTTATACTCTTAATAGAGCTGATTTGACAGGCAAGATATGTTCTAATTTAACAAAAATAAAGAAATTAATTAATAAACCTTATGATGCTTTTTAGAGTTAAAAAATGAACAAAATTTTTTATTTAGATAAACTTAACGATAAACAAAAAGAAGCTGTAGAAACATTAAATGGTCCTGTTTTAGTTTTAGCTGGTGCTGGTACAGGAAAAACCAGAGTTTTAACAACTCGTCTTGCCCATTTACTAAATAAGAAACTTGCAAAACCATGGGAAATTCTTGCTGTTACTTTTACTAATAAAGCTGCAAACGAGATGAAAAGAAGAGTGCAAAATCTTTTAAAAATAGATATTGAAAGAATGTGGATTGGAACTTTTCATTCAACAGGTCTAAAAATTCTTAGAAGACATTCGGAACTCTGTTTTCTTAAAAGAGATTTCACAGTTATTGATACTGATGATCAAACAAGATTAATAAAACAGGTTTTAGAGTTAAATAAAATTGATATTAAAAAATATACTCCCTCTAATGTTTTATGGATGATTCAGTGGTTTAAAGATAAAGCAATATTACCAGAAGAATCTAAAAAATTTAAATTTAAATTCGGAAAAACTTTGAATATAAGTAAATTGTATATTGAATATCAAGAAAGACTAAAAAATTTAAATGCTACAGATTTTGGCGACTTATTATTGTTACCTGTTAAAATTTTTCGTGAAAATTTAGAAGTTCTAAAAAAATACCAAAATCAATTTAAATATATTTTAGTTGATGAATACCAAGATACTGATACATGCCAGGATACTTTTTTAAAGCTATTATCTCAAAAACATAAAAATATTTGTTGTGTAGGAGATGATGATCAAGCGATTTATAGTTGGAGAGGAGCAGATGTAAAAAATATACTTAATTTTCCAGATGCTTTTAAAAATGTAAAAATAATTAGATTAGAACAAAATTATAGATCCACAGATCACATATTAGCAGCAGCTAGCAAATTAATTGAAAATAATAAAGACAGACTGGGAAAAACTTTATGGACAAACGCATTAAATGGAGAAAAATTAAAACTTCATTTTTTTGAAGACGGAAAAGATGAGGCAAAAAATATTTCTTTGGAAATTGAAAAATTAAAATTAAAAAAAACAAAGCTAAATGAAATTGCAATTTTAGTTAGGGCTAGCTTTCAAACAAGATTATTTGAAGACAGATTGCTCAAAATACGTATCCCCTATAGAGTTATTGGAGCATTCAGATTTTATGAAAGATTAGAAATAAGAGATGCAATTGCATATTTTAGAATTGTTCATAAAAATTATGATGATCTAGCTTTTGAAAGAGTATTTAATACTCCAAAAAGAGGTCTTGGTACAGCAACACTTCAAAAAATCTACACATTTTCCCGTGATTCAAATATGACCTTATTAGATGCATCAAGGAAAATTGTAGAAACTGATGAATTAACATCTAATTCAAGAAGTACTATTAAAAAATTTATAGAAGATATAGATAGATGGAAAAGTAAAATTAATAAAATTAACCATATTGAACTGGCAAAAGTTATATTAGAAGAATCAGGTTATACAAAAATGTGGTTAAATGATAAATCTATTGAAGCACCGGGTAGACTAGAAAATCTGAAAGAATTAATAAGTGCACTTAGAGATTTTTCTAATATGAATGAATTTTTAGAACATATATCTTTAGTTTTCGAAAATGAGAGAAATTATGATTCTGATATGGTTAATATAATGACAATGCATGCAGCTAAGGGGCTAGAATTTGAGAGTGTATTTCTAGCTGGATGGGATGAAGGGTTATTTCCACATCAAAAATCTTTAGAAGAAAAAGGCAATAAAGCTTTAGAAGAGGAAAGAAGACTCGCTTATGTTGGTATTACTAGAGGTAAGAATAATGTTTATATCTCATTTGCAAAGAGAAGGTTTATTCATGGAACATGGAACTTTAGTCAGCCATCAAGATTTTTGTCTGAGTTACCAAAAGAAAATATAGATTCAAATGAAGATTTTTTTCAAGAAGAAGATGGCTTTATAGTTGACCAAGCCGAATATGAAAACAGAATTAAGAATCCTAATCGTTTATTATTTAAAAATAAAGAAAATTTACTAGAAAATAGAAATTCATATAATTCTGAATACAATTTCAAGGTAGGAGATGATATTTTTCATGAGAAATATGGATATGGAACAATTAAATATATTGTTGATGGTAAATATGAAATTGTTTTTGATAAATTAAGTGAAACAAAAATTGTTTTAGAAAATTTTATTAAACATGCATAAAATTTATTAAATTGAAAGAAGTACTATCTCATAAAAAAAAAATAACATTATTAAGAACTCTCTTAAAAAAAAAAGATTGCGATTATTATTTACTTCCAAGAACTGATAAATTTATGAATGAATTTATTTCAGAAGAGGATGAAAGAGTTAAATGGTTAACAGGTTTTTCAGGTTCATTTGCTTTTATTATAATTACATTAAAGCAAAATTTAATATTTACTGATGGAAGATATATTAACCAGATTAACAAAGAAGTAGATAAGAAAACTTTTAAAATATTTGATGTTAATGATAAGAAACCAATTCTTTGGTTAAAAGATAAAATTAAATCAAAAGAAAAAGTTCTTTTAGATAGCTGGTTATTTTCATCTGAAAATTTTAATTACATAAAAAAAGTTATACAAAAGAAAAAATGCAAGATCATTTTGAGTGAAGAAATATTTGTAGATAAAATTTGGAAAAAAAAAAGAAATAAAATTAATAGAAAAATTTTTATACGAGAAAAAAAATACTCAGGTGTTTCATTTAAAAATAAAATTAAACATGTCAAAAAAATTTTAAAAAATAAAAAAATTAGTAATTTTTTTTTTTCCTCACCTGAGTCAATTTCGTGGCTTTTAAATATTAGAAGTAATCAAATAAATTACACACCTGTAGTTTTATCTTTTTTATTATTAAATATGGATAATAAAAGTTATTTTTTTGGAAAAAGTAATACAAAATTAAAAAAATTTCTTACACCTTATTTTAGTATTTTTGATATTAATAATTTGAAAGAAATTCTTATTAATTTTTCAATAACAAATAAAGAAATTTATTTAGATCCTAAAAAAACACCATTTTTTATTGAAAATTTTTTTAAAACTATAGGTATGGTTGTAAAATATAGCCAAGATCCGTGCGTAAGTTTAAAGTTAATAAAAAATCCTATTGAAATAAATGGATCAAAAAGTTCTCATATAAGAGATGGAGTCTCAATTTGTAAATTTTTATTTTGGCTAGATGCAACGATTAAAAAAAATAAAAAAGTTACAGAAATTACAACATCAAAAAAATTATTTGATTATAGAAAAAAAAATAAATTATTTTGCGGACTTAGTTTTGAGACAATTTCTGGTTTTGGATCAAATGGTGCAATTATTCATTATAGAGCCTCAAAAAAAACAAATAAAACTTTAAAAAAGAACAATTTATATTTATTTGATTCAGGGGCCCAATATTTAGATGGAACAACTGATATTACAAGAACAATTAGTATTGGTGACAACCCAACTACAGAACAAAAAGATATATTTACTAGAGTTCTTAAAGGCAATATAGGTTTAAGCAATCATATTTTTAATGAAAAAACTACAGGAAGTTCTCTTGATAAAATAGCAAGAAAACATTTACAAAAAAAAAAATATGATTACCCACATGGTACAGGTCACGGTGTTGGAAGTTACCTATCTGTTCACGAAGGTCCTATTTCTATATCAAAAAAATCTAAAGCAAGGTTTAAAAAAGGAATGTTTTTAACTAATGAGCCCGGTTTCTACAAAACTAATCAATACGGAATACGTATAGAAAATGTGCTACTAGTTGTGAAAAGAAAAAAAATTTTAAGTTTTGAAGTTTTAACTCTTGCACCAATAGATAGTAATCTAATAGACTCTAACTTATTGAATATACAAGAGAAAAATTGGATAAATAATTATCATAATAGAGTTTTTAATAAGCTTAATAAGTATTTAAATAAGAAAGAAAGTGAGTGGTTAAAAGAAAAAACGTTACCTATTTAAATTAAAAATTTCATCCACTCATTTTCGTTCAGAATTTTAACATTTAATTCTCTTGCCTTTTTTTCTTTAGAACCAGAGTCTTTGCCAGCAATTACGTAGTCTGTATTATTTGAAACAGAGTTTGTAACTTTAGCACCTAATTCTTCAGCTTTAGATTTTGCTTCACTTCTACTCATTTTTTCTAATGTACCTGTAAAAACAATAATTTTTTCAGATAATTTTGAATTAGTTTGTTTAGTAAATTTATATTCTTCTATTTTATCAAGAGCTTTACTTAATTTTCTTACAATTTCAATTTTTTCTTTATTAAAAAAGTTTTTTATATCATCAACTACATCTGGTCCAATTCCATCAATATTTATAAAATGATCATACATTTTTATATCACCGTTACTTAGATTTTTAATAGATTCAAACAAACTTTTAAAATTTTTAAAATGCTTAGATAATAAATTAGATGTTCTTTGTCCTACTTGGGGTGCGCCCAATGAATATATAAATTTTTCTAATGATATTGTCTTCTTTAAATTGATAGAGTTTATGAGATTTAAATATGATTTTTCTCCAAAACCTTCTTTATTAATAATGTCATTTTTATACTTATTTAAATAAAAAATATCATATGGATATTTTATAAACCCATCTTTACAAAATTTCTTTAAATTTTTTCCACCTAAACCTTCGATATTAAAAGCATCTCTAGAAACAAAGTATTCTAATGATCCTAGTTGTTGATCCTCACATAATGACAAACCTCCAGTACATTTAATAGCAACTTCATTTTTTTTTCTATATGTTTTTGATTTGCAGCAGGGGCATATTGATGGAATAATAAATCTTTTTGCATTTTTAATTCTTTTACTTTTTTCAACAGATATTACTTGAGGTATGACATCGCCTGCACGTTGAAGTTTAATTGTATCACCAATTCTAATATCTTTTCTATTAATTTCATCTTGATTATGAAGTGATACTCTTGATACTCTTACTCCACCAACTAATACAGGAACTAACTCTGCTACCGGAGTAAGTACTCCAGTTCTTCCTACTTGTATAGTTATATCTTTTATTTGAGTCGTAGCTTTTTCTGCTGGAAATTTTCTAGCTATAGCCCATCTAGGTGATCTCCCAACTAAACCTAGTCTTTTTTGAATATCAAGGCTATTTATTTTATAAACAATACCATCAATATCATACTTTAAATTACCTCTAATTTTTTCAATTTTATTATAAAACAATTCTACATCTTCAAAATTATGACATATTTTAAAATTATTATTTGTAGGAAAACCATAATTTCTTATTTTATCTAAAAATTCACCTTGGCTTTTAAATAATATTTTTTTTGAAAGTTCACCGTATGTATAAGCAAAAAATTTAAGTTTTCTTTCTTTAACGATTTTTTTATCTAATTGTCTTAATGAACCAGAAGCAGCATTTCTTGGATTAGCAAACAAACTTTCATTATTTTTTTTTCTTTTATTATTTAAATTTAAGAAATCATCTTTATTCATGTATATCTCACCTCTTACTTCAAAAATTTCTATATTTTGTAATTGAGATATTTCCTTAGGTATATCTTTAATTGTTCTTAAACTTAATGTAACATCTTCACCAACTTGACCATCGCC
>CACLKH010000023.1 GCA_902607475.1 uncultured Alphaproteobacteria bacterium
TCTTTAATTTCAAAACCATTTAAACCACTATTCAATTCTTTTTCAACAATTAAATAACCTAAATTTGAAAGATATTTTTTAAACTCTTCGTTAAATCTTTGTTTTTCAATTAAAATTTTGTCATTAAAAATACTAAAATTAGGAAAATTTACAGCTTCTTGTATTCCCATTTCCCAATCTAAAACTGCAATAATAGTTTTAATTACATACATTATAATTGATTTACCACCTGGCGATCCTATAACCATTCTTACATTATTATTTTTATCAAAAACAATTGTTGGAGACATAGAGCTTAAAGGTTTTTTTCCTGGTTCTATTATATTATTTTTAAATAAATCCTTTTCTATTTTAAAGTTAAAATCACTAAGCTGATTATTTAATAAAAAACCATTTGTCATTAATCTAGATCCAAATGTATTTTCGATACTAGATGTTATTGATGCAATATTGCCATGCGTGTCAGCAATTGAAAAATGTGTAGTTGAAGTAGGCAAAAAAGATTCGTTCTTTATTTTAATATTTAATTCAGTTTTTTTATTTATTGATATTTGAGAAGCTATTTGTTTCAAATACTCTTTAGATAAAAAATTATTTATTTTAATATTAGAAAAAGCAGGGTCACCTAAATATTTATATCTATCATTATATGAGTATTTGCTAGCTTCTAGAATTAAGTGAATATTTTCATTTATTTTATCTTTTGGTAATTCAAATTCTTCAAGTATTCCCAGAACTTGCAAAATACTAAATCCACCTGCGCTTGGAAGAGGTGCACTACATATTTTATATTTTCTATATTTTCCACATAGAGGTTTTCTTTTTTTTGCTTCATAATTTTTTAAATCATTTAATTCTATAATACCTTTTTTAATAGGAGAATTTTGAGCTGCGTAAACAATATTTTTTGCGATTATTCCTTGATAAAAACCTTTCGATTTTTTTAAAGATATAATTCTTAATGTATTTGCAAAATTTGGATTTTTTAAAACATCAAACTTTTTTTTATAGAAATATTTTTTGCTTTGAGGAAAAAAATGGAGGTATTTATCTTTATTAATCGCGTTATTTAATCTTGGAGAAATTTTAAACCCATTTTCTGAAAGTCTAATAGCTGGTTCAAATAAATTCTTCCATTTTAATAACCCATAATCTTGATGACCCATTTCAAGCATTGATACAATGCCTGGCACACCAATTCCCATTCCACCAATTGCAATATCATAAAATTTCAGTGGATCACCATTATTATCTAAAAAAAATTCTTTTTTTATTTTAGATGGCGCTATTTCTCTTCCATCATAAAAACTTAAATTAGAAGTTTTTTTATCAAAATATAATAAAAAACCACCACCACCTATACCTGAAGACTGGGGTTCAACTAGATTTAGTGCCATTTGAACAGCTATAACAGCATCCATGGCACTGCCTCCTTTATTTAATATATCTCTTCCTATTTTCGATGCTTGAGGATGTGATGTAGATATAATGAAATTATTTTTTTCATCTGCATAAGTATTTTTTGTTATGAATATAAAAAGAAAGAAAAAAAATATTTTTATAATTGATTTAAACAATTTTTTCAACATTAATAGGTATAATTATATTAAGATGAGTTTAAAAAACAAAATCAGAAAATTTTTTAATAACACTACACCAATAGTTGGTTTAACCGCATATTCATATGATATGGCAAAAATACTAGATAAATATGTAGATTTTATTTTAGTTGGGGATAGCTTAGGTATGACATTGTATGGAATGAAGAATACTCGAAAAGTAACTGTTGATATGATGATTAATCATGGAAAAGCAGTTGTAAAAGCAGCAAAAGATACTTTAGTTATAGTCGACTTACCATTTGGAACTTATGAAAGATCACCACTTCAGGCCTATGAAACAGCTTGTGAAGTAATAGATAAGACGAAGTGTTATGGTATTAAAATCGAAGGGGGAAAAGAAATTTCGGAAACAATCTCTTATTTAAGTAATAGAGGTATAAATGTGATGGGACATATTGGCTTATTACCGCAATCTATAAAAAATTATATTAATATAAAAATTAAAGGTTTTAATACGTTAGAAAAAAAAAAATTAATAGATGATGCGTATACATTATATAAAGCGGGGGCTTTTGCAATTGTAATTGAGGCTGTAGCAGAAAGTGCAGCAAAAGCAGTAGTAAAAAAAATTAAACAAATTAAAAATAAATTTATTCCAATTATTGGAATTGGGGCAAGCGCAGATTGCAATGGGCAAATACTTGTTACTGATGATATGCTTGGTTTAAGTAATAAATATAAAAAAAATAAAGTACCTAAATTTGTAAAAGTCTACGAAAGTAATGATATAGAATTATCTGTAAAAAAATTCTGTGATGAAGTAAGAAATAAAACTTTTCCAAGTTATGAATTTTGTTATATAAAAAATAAAAAAATTTTTAATAATGTAACATATTTAAAATTTGTAAAAAAAAGTGGCTAATTTAAAAATAATTGAAAAGTCAAAAACTTTAGTAAGAGAGATTCAAAAATATAAATTAAAAAAAAAGAAAATAGGATTTGTTCCAACTTTAGGAGCTCTACATAAAGGTCATTTGGAATTGATAAGATTAGCAAAAAAAGAATCTGATATTGCAGTTGTTAGTATTTTTTTAAATCCTTTACAATTTAATTCAAAAAGTGATTTTAAAAAATATCCAACTAATTTAGTCACTGATAAAAAAAAAATTAATAAAGAAAAAGTTAATATATTGTATATACCGACCATAAATGACGTTTTTCCTAGTAAAAAAATCAAGAGAGTTAAAGTTTCTAGAAAAACTAATAAATTATGTGGGAAATTTAGAAAAGGACATTTTAATGGTGTAGTTACAGTTTTAAAATCGTTATTTGACCAAGTATCACCTAATCTCGCTTTCTTTGGTGAAAAAGATTTTCAACAAATCTTAATTATTAAGGATTTAATTTCAGAATATAAATTAAAAATAAAAATTATTACTATCCCAACAGTTAGAGATAATACTGGACTGGCATATTCTTCTAGAAATAATTTATTAAACAATAAGCAAAAAAAGATTGCTTCTTTTTTGTTTAAAACAATAAAAGAAATCTCTTTTGAAGCAAAAAAAAATCTAAATAAATTAAATAATTTAAAATTTATGGGCAAAAAGAAATTAATTAATTATGGTTTTAGTAAAGTTGATTATTTAGAGATTTATAATGAAAATAATTTATCAAAAAAAAATATAAAAAAGAATAATTTACGAGTTTTTGTAGCAGCGTGCATAGGCAAAACTAGACTAATTGATAATTATAAAAATTAATTACTGAACGTATATATGAACTTCTGGGACAACTACATCGCCACTTGTTTTGGCAGTTAAAGCCACTTTTTTTGAAGGTAATCCAAAACTAACCAAACTTCTTAACACTCTTTCAGCATATTTTTTTACTTTAGAGGAATTAATCCTTGTTTCACCCTCATTTTTTCCAATTGGTGCTACTGCAACTAATCCGAAAGTAGCATCAGATTTCTTGTCAACAGTAGTTCCTACTGCATCGAATAATGTTTTTTCATAGTTAATATCAGGGTCATCAAATCTAATAACAACTAAAGGCAATCCTGTAATATTTACTTGAGGGACATCTAATTGTTGATCAGGAGGGCCAGCATCAGCCAAAGCTTGTGCTGCAAGAAAACTTCTATTAAGTATTCCTGTTCCCATTGCCTCACCATTTCTAATTGCTACAGCCATTACTAACATATTTTGGTTTTCAATTTTTGCAAAACCAGCTTGTCTTGAAATTTCTTCAGTAATTTCGTTAATAAGTCTTGCAATATCAATCTCTAATTTTTCAACTTGATCTTCTAATAATTCTAATTGACGGTGATCTTGATCAATAGCGCCAGCTAAACGCAAAGTTTTATTTAGAGTACTTTTTAGTAATGCAACTACCCCCGCATCTGCATTTACTTTTTGATTCAATAAATTAATTTCGCGTAAATATTCTTCAATATTGTCAAGTTCAGATTGTGCTTGATCATATTGTCTCACTAAAACAGGATTTCCCGGGGTTGTTCCTAATTGTAATTTTGTATTAATAGCAGCAACTGTTCCATAAAACTCAGTTGAGGCGCCATAAACCCTACCTTTTACTTCTTCATAATCACCTCTGTGTATACCAAAAGCTTCTACAACTGCTAAAAAATCTTCATTAAGCGGATTAATTTTTTGTCCAACAAAAGTTCCACTGGGATCAGCAGTCATTTGCTCTGATCTTGAAACCGAACCGTCGTCAATTATTGTATCATCTGATGGAGCCATCATTTCTTCATCATCAATTAAAATTGAAGGTTCACTTATTTGTTCTTCTGGAACAGGTTCAAGATCCGCTACTTCGGCCCCGCCTCTATCTAATAGGCCACATCCACTTACTGTAATTGAAAATATAAATAATATTAAAAGTCTATAAAGCATGCCCGACACAAAAATAATTTTTTAAAATAATTATATATTACTTTAAATCTTATACTAGTATTATGATTTGTTAAATAAGAAAAACAAGTTAAATATGTTGCTTTTTTACAACATTTAATTAGATAGTTAAATTATTATTAAGTTTAAAAAAAATTTTGAAATTTCATGAAAAAAAAAACTTTAGGAAGTAGCACATCATTTGTTCATGGAAAAAAGAAAGAAATTATTTGTCACGATATGCGAAAATATGTCTGGCAAAAATATGATTTCTTACAAAATATAAAAAAAAATAAAAAAAAGCGCCAGTAGCTCAATTGGATTAGAGCGCTTGACTACGGATCAGGAGGTTAGGGGTTCGACTCCTCTCTGGCGCACCAAATTTAAAATTATTGTTATTTAATTACTTCGTCTAATAAAGAAATTAGTTTTTTTGAAGAAGGTAAAACCTGAGATGAAAAATGATTTTCTAATTTTCCATCTTTATTTATGACAAATTTATAGAAATTCCACTTTGGTCTAGCATCATAATTGTCATCAAGCCATTTAAAAAAAGGATGCGTTTCAGATCCAACAACATTATTCTTTTTTGTTAAATCAAAGCTAATATTAAAATTTACCATACAAAACTTTTTAATATCTTCCTCACTACCAGGTTCTTGATTGAAATTATCAGAAGGAACCCCAATCACAACCAAACCTTTATTTTTGTAATTTTCATGTATTTTTTGAATACCAGAGTATTGAGAAGTAAACCCACATTTGGAAGCAGAATTAAAAACTAAAAGAGGTTTACCCTTAAATTGAGACAATGGAAAATTTTTCCCATCTATATCAGTAAAAGAAAAATCATATGCGGAACTAGAAATTTCTCCTGAACTCTTATTGTTTAGATTAAAAAAACTAAATAACAGTATTACTATTGTAAAAAGAAAAAGTTTATTTTTTAAAATTTTAATATTTAAAAACATTGTTGAATTTATATAGTTCATAATAATATATTTGACATACTTTTGTATTTTTTATTTTAAATAAATGGATTTATCTTTTTTAAATATTTTCAAAGATTCTTATCAAATTTTTATAAATATATTCATCATTATCTTCATAGCTTTTTTTGGATGGAAGACGCTTTCAGCGGTAATAAAAAAAAAATTAGATAGCCTTGAGAATTCTAAAGATGAGGCACAAACACAAAGAATAAACACTCTTTTTCGTATATTGAGGAATTTTATCTCTATTGCAATTTTGATTATAGTTATCATGCTTATTTTATCAGAATTAGGAATAGAAATAGGACCTTTAATTGCAGCAGCAGGTGTCGTAGGTCTAGCTGTTGGTTTTGGGGCACAAACATTAGTTAAAGATATTATAACTGGTTTATTTATTATATTAGAAGGACAAATTACCATTGGCGATATTGTTGAAGTAGCAGGACATTCTGGAAGAGTCGAAGCCATAACTATAAGAACTGTAAGGTTAAGAGACGTTAATGGACATTTACACGTTATTCCATTTAGTGAAGTTACTACCGTTAAAAATATAACTCAAGATCAAGATTATCATAGTTTTGAAATTGGCGTATCATATAATGAAGATGTTGATCATGTAATTGAAACTATTGAAAAAGTAGGTTCAGATTTACAAAAAGACAAAGATTTTAAATCAAAAATTAATGGTGAAATAGAAGTTTTCGGGTTAGATAAATTTGAAGATTCTTCAATAATTATTAAAGGAAGAATCCCAACAGTTCATAAACAACAATGGATTGTTAGAAGAGAATTTAACAGAAGGGTTAAATTGGCTTTTGATAAAAGTGGAATAGAAATACCTTTTCCTCAAACAACAATTTCGTATTTGAGCACTAAAAAAAAACCTATTAAAAAAAGAGTAAAAAAAAGAAAAGAATTCTCTGCTGGTTCAGATGATGATTAGTTATCACCAAATTTGGCAAATTTTTCTAAGTCTAAGAATTCTTTTTCGTCATTTAAATTAATTATTTTTTTTGCAATGTCATAAGAAAACCCAGCTTGTGACATTTGTAATAGTTTTTTTTTAATTTCATTAAATTTTTTTTCCTTTTTTTTAAAAGTTAAAATTTTTTTTTTCTTTGCATATATTAAAGCTGAAGCTAATTCAGAATTAACATAAGTTGTTTTTAAACTATTTATTCCTTCTTTAATATTTTCATCAGATACACCTTTGGTTTTTAAATTAAAAATTATTTTTTTTTTTGAATAACCTCTTTCCATGTAAGTTAAAGTTTTATTCTCTGAAAATTTTTTATCATCTATAAGACCTATTCTTTTAAATTTTTTTGTTATTAATTTAATGAAATCAAAATTTTTTTCAGGTTTAACTTTATAAAAAAAACAAGTTTTAATTATTTTTCTTTTTAACATATTTATTAGTTGATATTCTGATACTGAATATTTTTCTAAATATTTCATTGCACTCTTTTCAAGATTATCTAGAGTAATTTTCTTTGGTGTTTTTTTTTTCATAAAATAAACTAATTATATTTAAAATAAAAAATTAAAGAATTAAAGAATGTTGAATATTAAAAATTTTAATGCTTCCACTACTAATTGGATAGGCTTGTGGACATTATTTAGCAAAGAAACAACAAGATTTTTAAAAGTTTTTTATCAAACTGTTTTAGCTCCAGTTGTTACTAATATCTTATTTTTAACTGTTTTTTTAATTGTTATTGATAGAGATGATTTTGTTGTAGGTGGAGTGAGTTATTCTGAATTTCTTGTTCCAGGTTTAATCATGATGCAAATTTTACAGAATGCCTTTATGAATACTTCTTCAACGATTATGATTTCTAAAGTTCAGGGAAATATAGTAGATATGCTTTTACCTCCTCTTTCAAACTTAGAACTTACCATTGCACTTAGTTTTGGCGGCGTTGCCAGAGGTATGATTGTAGGATTAGCAAGCACAATAGCTTTATATTTTTTTATTGACATGAAATTTATAAATATTTTTTATATTATTTTTTTTTCTTTTT
>CACLKH010000024.1 GCA_902607475.1 uncultured Alphaproteobacteria bacterium
CTCGAGCTCTTGTTCCAGCAGGACGAATAACATCATCTATAAAACCTCTTGATCCAGCAATAAAGGGATTTGCGAATTTTTCCCTATATTCTTCAGTTCTTTCTTCAATTTTTTTCTTATTTTTTAAATCATCGCGAAAGATTATTTCAACTGCTCCTTTCGGCCCCATAACTGCAATTTCAGCAGTAGGCCATGCATAATTTACGTCTCCTCTTAAATGCTTGGAACTCATAACGTCGTATGCTCCTCCATAAGCTTTTCTTGTAATTATAGTTATTTTAGGAACCGTAGCTTCTGTATATGCAAATAGTAATTTAGAACCATGTTTTATAATTCCACCATACTCTTGTTTTGTACCTGGTAAAAAACCCGGTACATCTACAAAAGTAATTATTGGAATATTGAAACAATCACAAAATCTAACAAATCTCGCTGCCTTTCTTGAAGAGTCAATATCTAAACAACCAGCTAGTACCAATGGTTGATTAGCAACTATTCCTATTGATTGACCATCCATGCGTGCAAAACCAGTGATTATATTTTTTGCATAATTTTCTTGGATCTCAAAAAAATTTTCGTCATCAATAATTTTATTTATTACTTCTTTCATATCGTAAGGTTTGTTTGAATTATTAGGTACTATTGTATTTAATGAATTTTCACTTCGATTATATTTGTCATTCGTTTTAATTACAGGAGGTTTTTCTCTAAAAGACAAAGGGATAAAGTCAAATAATCTTCTAATCTCTTTCAATGCAACGATGTCATTCCTAAAAGAACCATCAGCAACGCTTGATTTTGTTGTATGTGTAGAAGCACCACCTAGTTCTTCATGTGTTACATTTTCATGAGTAACAGTTTTAACGACATCTGGACCTGTAACAAACATGTAAGAAGTTTTATTTACCATAAAAATAAAATCAGTCATAGCAGGGGAGTATACAGCTCCTCCTGCACAAGGGCCCATAATTACAGATATTTGTGGAATTACTCCTGATGCTAAAACATTTTGTTCAAAAACTTTTGCATATGCTGCAAGTGAATCAACACCTTCTTGAATTCTTGCACCACCTGAATCATTTAATCCAATTATAGGAGCACCAACTTGCATTGCTTTTTCCATAATTTTAACAATTTTATTAGCATGTGCTTCAGATAAAGAACCACCAAAAACTGTAAAATCTTGACTAAAAACAAAAACTAGTCTCCCGTTAATTTTACCATGACCAGTAACAACTCCATCACCTGGTACTTTATTTTTTGCCATTCCAAAATCAGTGGATCTGTGTTCTACGAACATATCCCACTCTTCAAATGAGCCTTTATCTAATAATAGATTAATTCTTTCTCTTGCGGTTAATTTGCCTTTTGAATGTTGGGCATCTATACGTTTCTTACCGCCGCCATCTTGGGCTTTTTTTCTTTTTTCTTCTAATAATTTGATTATATCTTTCATAAAAAAATAAAGAGTTTACTTAAGTATGTTTTGAAATAATTCTACTAATTTTTCAATTTTTTTACATCTTTTAATATATTTGTAGTAACAAATTGAAACTTCAATTTATTGTTTTTTTGGACTTGGTAATTTAGACTCTTTAAACAAAACATGTTTTTTTGCTATTGGATCGAATTTTTTAACTTCTAATTTTGTCTTCTTTTCTCCTTTTGTTCCTCTTTTAATTACATACGAATAACCTGTACCAGCTGTACTAAGTAATCTTTTAACTTCAAATGTTCTTGCCATTTATTTATCCTTTTTTTTATTTAATTTTTTAGAAATTTCTTGGTTTTTCAATTTTTTTATCTAATTTTTTAGAAATTTCTTTGTTATCTTTTAATTCATTTTCTGAAACTTTTTGATCAACAACTTGATCTTGTTTTTTTTCTTCGCTACCAGCAACATTTTCATCAGGTTTAGTCTCACCCTCTTGTTTCTTTTTTTGTACTGGGCCTGAATCTAATCCTTTTACTTTTTCATCTCTATCTACCAATTCAATAACTGCTAGGGGTGCCATATCACCATACCTAAAACCATTTTTAAGTATTCTAATGTACCCTCCTTTTCTTGTTTCATATCTTTTTGCAATATTTGTAAAAAGTTTTTCAGTAATTTTTTTATTTTTAAGAATTGAAAGTGCTTTTTTTCTTGATGCCAAGCTACCTTTTTTTGCAAGAGTAATTATTTTCTCAACAAATGGTCTTAAATTTTTTGCTTTAGCTAATGTTGTATTTATTTGTTCATGTTTAATTAATGATAACGCCATATTATTAAGCAACGCTTTTCTATGTGAAGTAGTTCTATTAAGTTTATATTTTAAAACTCTGTGTCTCATTATTTTACAAATTATCGTCTAAATTTTTAGATAATTCCTCTATATTCTCTGGTGGCCACTCTGAAATATCCATACCAAGATTTAAACCCATTTGCATTAGCACTTCTCTTATTTCGTTTAATGATTTTCTTCCAAAATTTGGTGTTCTTAGCATATCGTTTTCAGATTTTTGTACTAAGTCTCCGATGTATACAATATTATCATTTCGTAAACAATTAGCAGATCTAACAGATAATTCTAATTCATCAACTTTACGGAGTAAATTTCTATTAAATTTAATTTCTGAATCTTCTTCTTTAGTTTTATCTTCAATTTCTGGCTCTTCAAAATTAATAAAATATTGTAAATGTTCTTGTAAAATTCTCGCTGCCATGGCAACAGCATCGTCAGGCTCCATTGCACCATTGGTCTCCACATTCAAAGTAAGTTTATCATAATCAGTTACTTGGCCAACTCTAGAATTGTCAATGTTATAAGATACTTTTTTTACCGGAGAAAATATGGAATCAACAAGAATTAGACCAATTTGTTTATCTTCTTTTTTTTGATGTTCCGCCGGAACATAACCCTTTCCGTTTTCAACAGTAAATTCGAGATTTATTTTTGATGATTTATTGAGATGACATAATATTAAATCCGGATTAATAATTTCAATTTCACTTCCAGCCTCAATTTGTGAAGCTTTGACCGGACCAGGACCAGATACTTTTAATACCATTTTTTTTGGCTGATCACTATTTAATTTTATCGCTAATGATTTAATATTTAAAACAAATTCTGTAACATCTTCTGCCATTCCTGGTATAGAAGAGAATTCATGCAAAATACCGTCTATTTGTATTGATGTTACAGCGGCTCCTTGAAGAGAAGATAACAAGATTCTTCTTAAAGCATTTCCAATAGTTAAACCAAAACCTCTTTCTAAAGGTTCTATAGAAACTGAACCAAAAGTTTTTTGTTCTTCTTTTTTATTTACATCAATTTTTGTTGGTTTTATTAACTCTGTCCAATTTTTATGTGCAAAAGGGTCGGCCTTTTTTAGATCATTATTATTTTCTTCTTTATTTTCTTCTTTTTTAATCATATTTATCCTTTCATTTATATTACAATTAAACTCTTCTTCTTTTTGGCGGACGACAACCATTATGAGGTAAAGGTGTAACATCTTTTATAGAAGTTATTACAAAACCAACTGCTTGGAGTGCTCTTAATGCAGATTCTCTTCCACCTCCTGGTCCCTTAATATATATCTCTAAAGATTTTACGCCATGGTACTTAGCTTTTTCACCAGCATCTGAAGCAGCAATTTGTGCAGCGTAAGGAGTTGATTTTCTAGAGCCTTTAAAACCTTTTACACCAGATGAAGACCAAGATAGTGTATTACCTTTGCTATCAGTGATATTGATCACTGTATTATTAAAAGTAGCATTTACATGTGCAATTGCATTAGGAACATTTTTTCTAACTTTTTTTTTAAGAAATCTTTTTTTTGGCTTTAATGTTGATTTCTCATCTTGCTGATCATCCGTTTTCACATTCTCTTTTCCAGTATTTAATTTCTCTTTTTTTTCTTCAATCATATTAATTATTTAATTATGCAGTTACTTTCTTTTTATTAGCAATCGCTACGCCTTTTCCTTTACGGGTTCTAGCATTAGTATGTGTTCTTTGACCTCTAACAGGTAGTTTTTTTCTATGTCTAAGTCCCCTGTATGTTCCTAAATCAGTTAATCTTTTTACATTAAGTGAAACTTCACTTCTTAAGTCACCTTCTACTTTATATTTGTTTTCTATATATTCTCTTATTTTTAAAACTTCATCGTCTGTTAATTTATTAACTCTTTTGCTGTCAGATATACCTACATTTTTACATATTTCATTAGCTATTGTAGAACCTATTCCGAATATATATGTTAGAGCTACTTTAACACGTTTATTAGTTGGTAAATTTACACCAGAAATTCTCGCCAATTGAATACCTTAAAAAATAAAACGAATTATACTAATTAATAATTTTAAGTCAATAAAAACTAACGTTTTCATAAATTTAATTAATCTCATCCAAAAATTTACTCATATCATTGTTTACATTCTCAATAGATTGCATTCCATTTAATTTTTTTAGTAAACCTTGTTTTGTATATAATTCTATTAATGGAGTTGTTTCTTGCAAATAAACATCAATTCTTGATTTTAAAACTTCAACAGTATCATCTTCTCTATTTTCTTCTGATTGTCTTTTTTGAATTCTTTTAATTATTTCATCTTTTTCAATTAAAAGATGAAAAACAAGGTTTATTTTTTTTTCTTTTTTTTTTAGTAACTTTTCAAATGAATTTGCTTGATCTATATTTCTAGGAAAACCATCAAATAATATACCTTTATTTTTTGAAGATTCGTCAATAATAATTTTTTCAACAATATCTAATATAATGTCATCACTTACTAATTTACCTGAATTTATTATAGAATCTATTTTTTTACCTATATTTGATTTGTTCTTTACTTCATTTCTTAAAATATCACCAGTTGAAAAATGGAATAATTCTCTAGCTTGACATATTATTTTTGCTTGTGTTCCTTTACCAGCCCCAGGTGGACCTAATAGAATTATCATCATTTTTTTTACAAGCTACCTTTGAAATCAGTTTTTTTTAATAAATCTTGATATTGATGTGCATATAAATGTGACTGAATCTGACCAATAGTATCCATCATAACAACAACAACGATAAGTAAACTTGTTCCACCAAAATAAAAAGGTACAGAAAATTTAGATATCATTATTTCAGGTATTATACAAACTGTTCCTAAGTAAATTGCGCCAACAAGGGTTAATCTTGTCAAAACATAATCAAAATATTGTGCTGTATTTTCTCCTGGCCTTATCCCAGGAACAAATCCACCATTTTTTTTTAAATTGTCTGCCGTTTCTTGTGGATTAAAAACTATAGATGTATAAAAAAAACAGAAAAACATTATTAATGAAAGATATAGAATTAAATATAAAGGTTTACCATGAGAAAGGTAGGTACTTAAAAAGTTTATAAAACCAGGGCCTCTACCACCAGTTAATCCACTTAAAGTTAGTGGTAAAAGAAGAACAGAGGATGCAAAAATGGCAGGAATCACACCTGACATATTCAACTTAAGTGGCATATGGCTACCTTCTCCGCCATACATTTTATTTCCTATTTGCCTTTTTGGATATTGAACAAAAATCCTTCTCTGGGCTCTTTCCATAAAAACTATAAATATAAAGATTAAAATTACAAAAAAAATTAATACTATTATAAAAAATGGTGACAAAGCACCTGTTCTAACTAATTCAAACGTACCGGCAATAGCAGATGGTAAATTTGCTACTATTCCAGCAAATATAATTAAAGAAATACCATTTCCAATACCACGTTGTGTTATTTGTTCACCTAACCAAAGTAAAAATACTGTTCCTCCAATAATAGTAATAACCGTGCTAAGTCTAAAAAAAAGTCCAGGGTCTATAACAGCTGAACCAGAAACTCCGCCCATATTTTCAAGACCTACTGAAAGACCATAACCTTGAAAAGTTGCTAATAAAACAGTTCCGTATCTTGTATATTGGTTAATTTTTTGTCTTCCCAACTCACCCCCATCTTTTTTTAATTGAGAAAGCGTAGGATTAGCATGAGTTAATAGTGACATTATAATTGAAGCAGAGATATATGGCATAACACCAAGTGCAAATATACTCATTCTTTGAACTGCACCACCTACAAACATATCAAACATTCCGAGTAAACCACTTGAATTTTGGTCAAAAATTTCTTGAAATACTTCGGAGTTAATGCCAGGAATTGGAATAAAAGTACCAAGTCTGTAAACTACTAATGCAAATAAAACAAATAAAATTTTTTTTTGAAGATCTTTAGCCTTGCTAAAAGCGCCCATATTCGCCTGAGTATTCATATGATCTGAAGAAGACATTATTTTTTTATTTTATCTTTATTTATTTCTTTATTAATAGGATCT
>CACLKH010000025.1 GCA_902607475.1 uncultured Alphaproteobacteria bacterium
AGGTGTATTTTGAATAAGAATAATAACCTAGAGTCAATAGAATCACTCTATATTTCAAAAGAAAATAATATTTTTAAAAATATTATGAATTTATCACACCCAGATTTAAATATTATTGAACCTGATGATGAAAATAAAAAAATTAATTTAGAAAAACTTAAACCATTATATAAAATTACTTATAAAACAAGTTTGGAATCAGATTATAAAATAATAATTATTGATTCTCTTGACGATTTTACTACAAAAAAATCTTTTAGTTCATTACTAAAACTTCTTGAAGACTGCCCAACTAATTGTATTTTTTTTTTAATTTCACATTCATTATTTAAAGTACCGGATACTATAAAATCCAGATGTCAAAAAATTTATTTTAAACCAATTTCAGAAAACATGCTAAGAAAATGGTTTGAAAATTCTAAAATTGTAGAAAAAAAAAATCTAGATATTTTAATAAATTTATCGAATGGAAGTTTGGGTAGGGCATTAGAAATTATAAATAATGATGAATCTTTTAATATTTATTCAGGTGCAAGAAAAATTATTAATAATTTTAAAAATATAACTAAAACTGAAATAGATGATTTTTTTTCATTATACAAAAGTAATTTATTATTAGAGGATTTTTTACTAATTATACAAATAAATATAATACAAAGTATTAAAGAATTAATAATAAAAAAAAATGAAACAGATAAAATATTTATTGATGCCTACATTTCTTTATTTTTTGAAATAAACAAAAAAATAAATAGTTTTAAATTGTTTGATTTAGATAATTTACAGACTTTAAATAATGTAAAATACATTTTTATCAAACATTCAGAGAATCTAAATAAATTATAAAAAAAATGGATAATAATTCATTCTTTATTACTACACCCATTTATTATGTAAATGATGCTCCGCATATTGGACACGCATATACGAGCATAGCATGTGATGTTCTTGCTAGATTTAATCGATTAAATAATAGAAATACAATGTTTTTAACTGGTACTGATGAACACGGTTTAAAAGTAGAACAGGCAGCAAAGAAAAAAAATATGGAAACAAAAAAATTTGTTGATGAGATGAGTGTTAGTTTTAAAAAATTAACAAAAAAATTAAATTTAAGTAATGATTTTTTTATAAGAACTACAGATAAATATCATAAAAAAGCTTCTCAATATATTTGGAATATACTTAAGAAAAACAATCAAATTTATTTAGATAAATATAAAGGATGGTATTCAGTAAGTGATGAAGCTTATTTTAATGATGATGAAATTACTATTCATGAGAAAACAAAAAAAAAAATAGCGCCAACAGGTAATGAAGTACAATGGGTAGAAGAAGAGAGTTATTTTTTTAAATTATCAAAATGGCAAGATAAATTATTAGAATATTATAAAAAAAACCCAGATTTTATTGGCCCTGAATCAAGAAAAAACGAAGTTATAAGTTTTGTAAAGAATGGTTTAAATGATTTATCAATATCTCGAACAACTTTTTCATGGGGTATTGAAGTTCCTCATGATAAAAAACATGTTATGTATGTTTGGTTAGATGCTTTAATAAATTATTTGTCAGCCATTGGTTACCCTGATAAAAAATATAAAAAATTCTGGCCAGCTAATCTACATATTGTAGGTAAAGATATAATAAGATTCCATGCTGTATATTGGCCAGCTTTTTTGTTAGCAGCAAAAATAAAACCACCAAAAAGAATATTTGCACATGGATGGTGGACAAATGAAGGGAAAAAAATTTCTAAATCTTTGGGCAATGTAATAGATCCAGATACAATTATAAAAGAATATGGACTCGACACACTACGATTTTTTTTGTTAAGAGAGGTACCTTTTGGTAATGATGGAAATTTTTCAAAAAAAGCACTTGAGAGAAGAATAAATAATGATTTAGCAAATGATTTAGGAAATCTTGTTCAAAGAGTTTTAATAATTATTAATAAGAATCTTGATGGTAAATTAAATAAAATTAAACAAATTAAAAAAAATGATAAAAAACTATTTGAATACCCAGAAGCACTATTAAAAGTAGTTGAAAAAAATTATGAAAGACAAGAGTTTCACAAAGTAATTGATAATATTTGGAAGTTAATTTCTGAGGCTAATAAATATGTAGACAAAAGCGAACCATGGAAATTAATTAAAGATAATAAGAAAAGAGCAGGGGATGTTTTAAATATATTGATAGTTATAATTGCAAAGATTGCAATATTTCTAGCGCCTATAATGCCTGAAACATCAAAAAATATTTTAAATAAACTTGGTTTAAATATTAATAAACTATCAATGAAAAATATTAAAGAAAATAACTTCATAAATACTAATTTCAGAGTTGAAAAGCCTGAAATATTATTTAAAAAATTAATATAATTTATCTATTTCAAAATAAACATGATTAATAAGAATAAATTATTAAATATAATAGAGAAAAAGATAATAAAAAAATTTAGTAATAATGCGTCTTTTTTTTTTTTAACTTATTCTGTCAAGGGAATACTCAAAAAAACAAATAATATTTACAATGACAATTTTTTTGATTTTTTTGTAAAAAATTTAAACCCAAAAATAAAAAAATATGAACATAAAAATAGAATTCTTATTATTTATGGTAATCCTATTATTAATGAAAAACTAAACCCTAGTTCAGAAATTTTTTTCAATGATATTATAGAAAAAAAAAATTATACAAAAATAAATGGCTCTTTTATTTTATTTATATATGACAAAAAAAAAAATGAACTACTAATTATAAATGATCGTTTTGTCTCACGTAAATTATTTTATACATATATAGATAATATATTTTTTGCTTCATCTTCTTTTAAGTTTATTTATGAATTAAAAAAAGAATTTAGTACAGTAAAATATAATCAAGATTCAATCCTAGAATTTATTTATTTTAGACAGATTTTTGGAAATGATACTTTAGAAAAAAATTGTAAATTTCTTGAATCAGCATCAACATTTCTTTTAAAAAAAGATAATACAACTCAAATAAATAAATATTGGGAACCAAAGTATTATGAAATAAATTTATCTAGATCTGATTTTGTGGATTTGTTAAGTCAAAAAATAGAAAGATCTATAAAACTCCACACCTCTGATAAAAAAGAATTTGGACTATTATTAAGTGGAGGTTTAGATTCAAGATGTATACTTGGTGTTTGTAAAAAAAAATTATCATGTTTTACTATTGCTCCAAAAAAAAATAATGAATATTATATTGCTAATTCTTTAGTTAAATATACAAATAACAGTCATTTTTTTTTATTAAATCCTAATAATCCTTTAAATTCTGAAGAAAAGCTTAATGAAGCTATCTTTCATCTAGGTGGCTCTTATAATTATGCAGGTTTTGAATTAAATAACTTTAAAAAAATACTTAATAAAAATGTAGAAACTACATTAATGGGTTTAAATTTTGATTTATTTTTTAAAGCATTATATTTACCAAAAAAAAACATTACATTTTTTGGAAAGAATTTTCTTTATAAAAAATTAAATAATTTAAATACAGATATTGTTAATCAATTTATAGATAAAATTGGTTTTAAGCTAAAATCTTCTAATCCTTTTTTAATTTTTAAGAATGAAAAAGAAATAATTAAATTTAAAGAAAAAGTTTATTACAAAATAAATAAAATAAAGAAGAATGGAGAAAGTTTAAATGCTAAGGGTTACAATTTATGGGAATACTTTTATTATCAAAACTTATCTAGAAATATTATTTTTTCTATGATGGATTCTTTATCAACATTTACCGATGTCAGATTACCTTCATTAGAAAACGATCTTTTTGATTTAGCTATAAATATGCCTGCCAAATATAAAATTAATGGAAATATATATAACGAAGTTTTAAATAAATTATGCCCAAATTTAATGGAGGTTAATTATGCAAATACAAATATCAAAGCAAAATACTCATTAAAAAAACAAAATTTAATAAAAATATATAATTATTTTTTAAGTAAAATATTTAATTATAAAAAATATAAACCATCTCCAGGATGGGATGACAGATCTTGGAACCCACCAGAGTATGTTTTATCAAACAGTAAAGTTATATTTAAGAAAATAAAAAAATTGGAAAACTCTAATATTTTAAAATCTATTGATGCATTAGATATAAAGAAAATTAGTAGAATTATAAAAGAACAGGGAAGAAAAGAAAAAAACAATGCTGATTTGTTGAATTTATTGTTAACAATTAATAACTCGTTTATTTAATATATTAATTTTCATAAATGAAAACTAATGTTATAGACAGTCATTGCCATCTAAATTTTCCACAATTTAAAGAGAATTTAGATGAAATTATTAATAGAGCATTAAAAGCTGGAGTATCAAAAATGTTAACAATATCTACAAAATTAAGTGAAATCAATGATTTAGAGTTAATATCTAATTCATACTCACAAGTATACAATAGTGTTGGTGTACATCCTCATGAATGTAAAAATTACAAAGATCTATCTGTAGAAGATTTATTGAAATATACAAAAAATTCTAAATGCATAGGTATAGGTGAAACAGGACTAGATTTTTATTATAAAAATAGCCCTAAAGAATTACAAAAGAGGCTTTTTGAAGTCCATATTGAAGCATCTAGAAGATCTTCTTTACCTTTAATTGTACATACAAGAAATGCAGATAATGAAACAATGGAAATACTCCACGATGAAATGAAAAAAGGGAGTTTTACCGGTTTAATTCATTGTTTTAGCACTAGTCAGATCTTAGCGGAAAAAGCAATAGAATTAGGTTTATATATATCTTTATCAGGATTAATTACATTCAATAAATGTGAAGGCTTAAGAAAAATTGTTAAGAATTTGCCACTTAATAAAATGTTAGTTGAAACTGATGCTCCATATTTAGCACCTGAACCATTCAGAGGGAAATGTAACGAACCAAGCTATGTTTTGAATACAGCAAAGTTTTTAGCTAATTTATTAGATGTTGATTTTAATGAAGTTGCTCAACAAACATCAAAAAATTTTTACAGTTTATTTAATATAAAATGAAGAATTATAAATATAATTGTACTATTTCCCATAATATACGTTATGCGACATTTATATTAGAGCAAACATAATTATATGAGTATATTAAACGGAATATTAACAACTTTATTATTAATATATATACACAAGCCCACAAGATTATATCTAGAGAATAATTTAAGGAATAAAGCTTATCAAAGTATATTTGAAGGATTAAAGTGCATCATTTCTATCAATTTTATTATTTTAATGCTATTGGGTATCTACTACCTATTCTCAAGAATATACATAGATCCTAATGAAGAAATAATAAGAAACTTTTCTTTATTGTTTGGTACAAGTGAAGAAATTTATAAAGATATAAGTACTCCAGTTGACCAAATATATATAAACACGCCATTAAACCTTAATAGTCCACCTTGGGGCCCATTAATCTTATATTTAAATTATTTACCTATGAAATTATTTGGAGACTCAATTTTTAATACCAAAATTTTCAACATAATAAGCTTGGTTATATTTCAATATTTAATTTATCTTTTTTGTTTAGGGAAAACAAAAAATGTTAAAATTTCAATTTTTTTTGTAGGCTTTATTTCAATGATTTTACTAAGTTCAGCCAATGCAGTGATCAATATAAGAAATGATGCTTTTAGTTATTTAATTATATTTTCCAGTTTATTTTTAATTAAAGAAAAAGAAGAATTATCGAATATTAAATCTATTTTTTTTGGCTTAATTATAGCTATTTTAATAAATTTAAAACCTATTAATATCATTGCCCTTGTTCCAATAACCTTTTATCTTTTTTTTGTAAATAAAAAAAATTATAAATGGATTATTTTATCAATAATATCTTTTTTTATTTTCAACTTTATTATTTGGTCAAAAGACAATTTATCTTTAACAAATTATATAAATTTACTTTTTTTTATCTCACAAAATATAGAGGGGTATACGTTTCAATTATTTATTAAAAATTTTTTATTTTGTTTTATTTGGATAATACCAATAAGCATAACAATCTTTATTGACTGGAAAAGAGTTTATAAAGAAGAAAAAGCATTCTTTCTTGGATTAATTTTAGCATCAATATTTTGTTCTTATCATGCTTCTCGTTCTGGTGGTGGAACAGCAGATCTATTTATTTTAATTCCCTCTTCTATTTTTTTATTTATTAAAAGTTATCAAAGAAAAAGTATTTT
>CACLKH010000026.1 GCA_902607475.1 uncultured Alphaproteobacteria bacterium
AGGTTCAAAATTATTTTTTTCAAAGACTCTTTTTAAATCAGTATATTTCCAAGCTTCAATTTTTTTATTTGGAATTTCAAAATCTTTAATTAATTTTTCCATAATTACTTCATTCCTTCATAACCCTTTTTTTCTAATTCAATTGCTAAATTTTTATCTCCACTCTTAATAATTTTTCCTTTTAACAAAATATGTACTTTGTCTGGAATTATATAATTTAATAATCTCTGGTAGTGAGTTATAATTAAGAAAGATCTATCTTTATTTTTTAAATTATTAACTCCATTTGCAACAGTTTTAAGTGCATCAATATCTAATCCGGAGTCAGTTTCATCTAAAATTGCTAACTTAGGTTCTAATAAACTCATTTGTAATATTTCACTTCTTTTTTTTTCTCCACCTGAAAATCCTGTATTAACTGATCTTTTTATTAATTTTTCATCCATTTTTATAAATTTTGCTTTTTCTCTTAAAATTTTTAGAAAATTTATACCATCAAGTTCTTTTTGTTTTCTATATTTTCTTACAGCATTCATTGTAGTTCTTAAAAAATTCATACCCGATACCCCTGGTATTTCTACAGGATATTGAAAAGCAAGAAACAAACCTTCACCTGCTCTATTTTCAGGCTCTAAATCAAATAAATTATTTTTAAAAAAAGTTATTTTTCCTTTTATTACCTCATAACCATCTTTGCCAGATAAAACATTTGCTAATGTACTTTTACCCGAACCATTAGGCCCCATAATTGCATGTATTTCTCCTGGTGCAATTTCTAAATCAAGACCTTGAAGTATTTTTTTATTCTCCACATTAACGTGTAGATCTTCTATTTTAAGCATAAATAACTTAACCTACACTTCCTTCAAGACTTATTCCAAGAAGCTTTTGTGCTTCCACTGCAAATTCCATAGGAAGTTCTTTAAGAACTTGTTTACAAAAACCGTTTACAATCAAAGACACAGCATTTTCTTGATCTAAACCTCTTTGTCTACAATAAAACATTTGATCGTCGCTTATTTTAGAAGTAGTTGCCTCATGCTCTACTTTTGCAGATTGATTTTTTACTTCAATATAAGGAACAGTATGAGCGCCACATTTATCTCCAATTAAAAGTGAATCACACTGAGTAAAATTTCTTCCATCTGTTGCTTTTGGTCCCATACGTACAAGACCCCTATAAGTATTTTGCCCTTTTCCTGCTGAAATTCCTTTAGAAATTATTGTACTTTTAGTATTTTTTCCAAGATGAATCATTTTTGTTCCAGTATCTGCTTGTTGAAAATTGTTTGTTATTGCAACAGAATAAAATTCACCAACAGAGTTGTCTCCTTGCAAAATACAACTTGGATATTTCCAAGTAATAGCAGATCCTGTTTCTACTTGCGTCCATGATATTTTTGAATTATTACCACGACATGCCCCTCTTTTAGTAACAAAATTATAAACCCCTCCTTTTCCTTTTTCATCCCCAGGATACCAGTTTTGTACAGTTGAATATTTAATTTCAGCATTATCAAGAGTAATTAATTCTACGCAAGCAGCATGTAATTGATTTTCATCTCGCATTGGCGCAGTACATCCTTCAAGATAACTTACATAACTATCTTTATCTGCAATTATGAGTGTTCTTTCAAATTGCCCAGTGTTTTCTGCGTTTATTCTAAAATAAGTTGATAATTCCATAGGACATTTTACCCCTGGTGGTATGTAGACAAAAGATCCATCGCTAAAAACAGCCGAATTTAAAGTTGCAAAATAATTATCAGTATATGGAATGACTGTTCCTAAATATTTTTTTACTAATTCTGGATGTGATTGCACAGCATCTGAAAAAGAACAAAAGATTATCCCTAATTTTGCTAGTTGATCTTTAAAAGTTGTTGCAACAGAAGTACTATCAAAAACATAATCTACAGCAACGCCCGCTAATCTTTTTTGTTCTTCAAGCGGAATGCCTAATTTTTCATAAGTACTTAAAATTGCTGGGTCAACTTCGTTTAAATTTTTTAATTTTTTTTGGTTTTGGAGCAGAATAATAATAGGAATCTTGATAATTTATTTTAGGGAATTTTACCATACTCCAATTTGGCTCCTTCATCTTTTTCCAAGCTTCAAATGCTCGTAATCTCCAATCTAAAAGCCATTTTGGTTCTTTTTTCTTTTTTGAAATTAGTCTAACTATATCTTCATTTAAGCCTTTTGGAGCTCTATCAGAGTTAACATCTGTTGTAAAACCATACTTATATTTTTTAGTTATAGATTTAACTGTTTTTTTTGTTTCTACATCTATTGACATAATTTATATTATACAATGTTATACATAGAATATAAAAATGTTCATAATATTGTCAATCCAATTTAGAATAATTCTAAATTAGAATTTTATAGAAAAAAATATGAAAAATGAAAGAATAGGTATAATAGGTTTTGGTTCGATAGGGCAAGAAATTTATAAAAAAATCTCAAAAAAAATTATAAATGGATATAGTATTGTCGGAATATTCTCTGATGATATTGATTCAAAAAATATTTCAAAAAAAATTAAATGCAAGTCATTTGAAGAATTATTAAAAAAAAAACCAAATATAATTATAGAAGCAGCAAGTGTTAAAGCTTGCAAAGATTACGCTGAAAAAATATTAATAAAAAGAATAGATTTTATCTGTCTCTCCGTCTGTTCTTTTGCAGATAAAAGTTTTTTTATAAAAATTTTTTCTTTAAATAAAAAAATAAAAAATAAAATTTATATTCCAACAGGAGCAATATCCGGTTTAGATGCTATATCGGCAGCGTCTCTATCAAAAGAGTTAAGAAATGTAAAACTTATTCAAAGAAAACCACCTAAAGCTTTAATGTCGGACATAGAATCGAAAAAAATAAAAAAAGAAAAAATTTTATTAAAATCAACAGCAAGAAGGGTATGTAAGGAATTTCCAAAAAATTCTAATATTGCTGCTACTTTAGCAATTTGTGGCATAGGTTTCGATAAAACAAAAGTAATTGTTATAGCTGATCCAAAAGTAAAAAAAAATATAGCTGAAATTGAAGCATTAGGAAAATTTGGAAAATTAAGAGTTATTTTAGAAAATAATCCAAGCAGTAATCCTAAAACCTCTAGACTCACTGCTATGTCGATAATTTTAAGTTTAAATAAAAGAAAAAGTTCTTTTTTAAGCGCTTTTTAAAAAATTATTCTTCTTCTTTCTCAAGTATCGGTCTACCAGTTTCAGGATCAATTTCCAGAGTATTAAAACTACTATTTGGAGAATTGCCTTGCTCTATTCTTCTTGTATTTTTTTCAGGTAATAAAGGTTTTGGAAGTTCATAAATAACAATTTCTTGAAGATTACTTAGATCTTCATCTATATCAATATCTTCTTTTGCTTTTACCTTCTCACCTTTTTGTTGAATACCATCTCCCAAACTAATTAATCCTTTCATAATTTCTTCGTGATTTTTTCTTGTATAATCAATTTTATATGCTCTAGGCAAACCTTCACTTTGGTTTTCTTTATCTAGCTCAGTAACCCACATATATATAGAACCTTTAGTATTTTTAATTTTACTAGGTTCATCTATGATTGCCCAATGTAATTGAAATTGTTGAGGCAATGTCGATTTACTCGGCCAACCAATAAAATCTTTTAATGAGAGAAGTACAACTATAGAAAATAATGTAGCAGTAGTTATAACGATACTTTTCATTATCCAAAATTTTCCTTTAGATAGAATAATTAACCAAAGTATTAAGGCTACTATAACTAGAAAGCTTGCAGCTAAACCAATTATCCCTTCTGCCATTCTTGCACCAATTTTTTTGGAAGTTTATTTACATTTGTAACTTCCCCTTTTCCATTAACACTAAATCTTGTTACTGTAATTTCCTCACCTTTATTTACTAAATCGACTGTCTCTCGTAAAACAACAGAATACGGATTAATTTTATCTATTTGAATTGTAACAGGCACAGGATCTCCACCAACTTTAAAATAACAATGGACGTTCACAACATATTCTCCGGGCACAATACCACGCAAAGTAACAATTTCTCTATTTTCAGGAAACAAAATTGTTCCAGCAGCAGTTGTTACTTCATCATTTCTTTTTCCTAAATCATCTCTATCTAAATGCATTAATCCAGGTTCACGGGATTTAAACCAAACTAGATTTCCAATTGGATCTTCTACATAAATATCTACATCATCTTCTAAATTATCTGGCCATAATACAGTAATTAGAAATTCTGCTTTAACTTCTATATCTGCCCTTTTAGCAATTGGATTGATTAATAGGAAAGAAACAATGAATAAAAAAACAAAACCAATTAAAATATTAAATAATAAGTCAAGAAAAGGAAGATTTGTATGATATCTACGCATTGTTATTACTAAGATTTATTATTAATTGGTCCAATTAAAAGATCTGTTGCTCTTCCAAGACTAAAATATTGTATTTTTAGTAAACCCCCGCAAATAAGACCAAACAAAGTAGTATAAAGAGCAGTCGACATTCCTTTTGACATTTTTTCTAAAACATTTTTCATTGCAACTTCATCGGTAAGATCTACTCCTGCAAAAGCACCTGTCAACATTAGTAAGAAACCGGATACTGTTCCAACCATTCCAATTGTTAAAACAAAATCAGATATAAACCATCCGATTTCCTGGTTACCCCGCCAGTCTGTATTTTTAATTTCGTTTTCTCTAATATTTCCTTCCAACGCTTTAGATACTTTAATTGTTTCACTTCCGCAATGAATGGAAGTAAAGAAAAAAAGGATCATTATTAAAAAAGAAAGTTTTGTTCTATCTTTATCCCATACTTCTGAAAATAATCCAAAATAGTAAAAAGCAAAAGTAAGAATTATAGTTAGGCTTATAAATAGCCACCATCGTAATAAAGGTTTCATAGTATATATAAAAGGATATTAATTTTTTTTTTTACTAATTCAACTGGCTATTATTTTTCCTATTCATCACATCAA
>CACLKH010000027.1 GCA_902607475.1 uncultured Alphaproteobacteria bacterium
TTCTTCTTCTTTGAAATGATTCCCCATCATCAACATCATAAACAATACAAATTTGATCACAGGAATCGTTATCCATAAAAATGGGGTCGGTAATTGAAGCACTATTTTCGTAATGTTGAAACCCTGCCATTCGTAAATCACGTGAAATTATTGTAATAAGGTTTCTTGCAGAATTATAAATATTGCCTCTTTTAGTTTGTTGTAAAAATTGTTTTGCAACTAAACTATATGTAGTGTACAAGCCCGCTACAACAATTACAGTTATAACTAAGGCAACAAGTATTTCAATCAAAGTTAGACCAGTTTGATTTTTATTTATTAATTCTTTTAGATATTTGAATTTTATTTCCATCTTTCCTTGTCATAATAGTTGTTACCATATAAGAATTTACCTCTCCTGGTATCTCTTTTACTTCTACCTTACAATCTTCTTGCAATTCTTTAGCATTACTAATTATATTTCCATCTTTATCTTTTGATTGAATTACTTTTTTATATTTTTCTGTCCATTTTATTATGTTTCTATCTTTTAAACTTGAAGAACCGCTTGGTGGTTCCCAACAGTTAGTGCCATCATATTCATTAATATTAGCGGTATCTATAGTCATACTTTCAATTACCATTGCAGAGACCATATTTAATTTATCTCTTTCAATAGAACTTATCATTGCTCTGTTTGAAAGTGTCGACATCATATATATGCCTGCTAATCCTAAAATAAAAACAACAACAGCAACTAGAGATTCTAAGAGAGATAAACCAGACTGATTATTTTTTTTAATAATTTTAAAAATCATTAATTAACTTTTTTTTAAATTTATAAAACAGGTTGCTTTTTTTGTAATTATTCTATACCTGCCATAATCATCACCATTATTTTTGTCATCTTTATGAATTATTTCAATTTCTTTCGTGTATTCTTGATCCTTAGAACAACATCCATTTGGACTAAATACTTGGAAATATCCTGATACTGATAATTTAGAGTTTTCTAAAGTAAGTCTATTTTCATTATTTTGGTAACTACTTTTATCGGCACAATCAGGATTTGTGCCAATCATAACACTGATCGTTGTAATTGGGCCTTCAGGAGAAATTTTAACTCTATATAATTTTTTATTTAATATAGATTCTTGTTGTATATCTTTTAAAACCGCAAAAACTTTATGAGCATCATTTCTTAATTGTTTTTTTGTATACCATTTCATTATATTAGGATAACTTATAGCGCTTATTAGACAAATGATTGCAACAACAACTATCAACTCAATTATCGAAAACCCTTTTTGATTTTTTTTTAACATAATTTTTTTTTAAGGAATTATAAAAGGAGAACTATTTACTTTTTTATTTTCAAGTATTTTTATATCACCATCAGGTTCAGAAGTTAATTCACCTTTATTTTTTTTATACCTAGTCCTTATATAAATATAACCCATATCTTCATTCATATTTATTCCACCTACATCAGTACTACTTATTGTCTTACCATCATAGGGATTTTTCCAGTCTGTATAATCTAAATGACTTTGTAAAGCTGAGGTAAATCCTCCCATATCTCCTTTTATTCTCGAACATGACCATTCTTTCCAACTACCATCAGGATATTTTAGTTCTAAAGGTTCCCCATTTGATATACAAAGTCTGATAAATTCAGTTTTCATTAGATCCTGTATTTCATGAAAATTAGCAATAGTTACAGCTCTTTTTGCAGCATTGGTATACCCATTATAAGCAACCACTCCAACTGCTGCTAAGATTCCAATAATCGCAACCACAACTAAGAGTTCTATTAATGAAAATCCTTTTTGTTTCATTATTCAATTACCATAATCCATTCCACTCTATTCGTTACTTCACTACATGGTTTTTTATGACAAGATCTTATAACTACTTTATTTTGTGAAGGAATATGATATACATTTATATATCCTGCAAATTCATCAGGTGAAAAATCTAATCCATTTATTCTAACTGCGTATTCCGATGTATTATAAGGATTTTTATCACTTGCTCCTGATATTCCTCTTAATGCATTTTGAATTGCGATTATAACTTTTTCTGAGTCTTTTCCATTACAAATTAATTCACCATTCATAACTGTGGTTTCTCCTATATCACATTTAGTTAACTCTCTTGTTACATAATTAGTAGTTTTTTGTTGCATTGCTTGAGTTGATTTAATTTTTGCAGCTTCCGCATACCCATTATAAGCAACCACTCCAACCGCAGCTAAGATTCCAATAATTGCAACCACGACTAAAAGTTCTATTAATGAAAATCCTTTTTGTTTCATTCTAAGATAATTACTTTCCATATTAATGGTTCATCGAGAGCAGTTTTAGTGTAAACAGCAATGGATTTTTGAGATTTGTTTGGCGAAATTGAAGTTATTGTTATTAGGCCAGGCCAATTTTTATGATTGCTATTGATACCACTTAATGTCCAAGCACCAACATTGACATCAAATTCTCCTGACTTACCTGCTGGATTGGCATAGGGGTTTTTAATTCCCATACATCTAAAAATGTCATGAGTAGCTCGGACTCCTCTTTCTAAATCATTTAATGCTTCTGAACATTCAATTAATTCTTTATTACCAGCACAACGATTAATCATAATCGGTGTGCCTTTGTAATCAAGCGCTGCCTGATCAAGAAGACAAAAGTTAAATTCATTTGTTAAAACTTTAACAACCAGATTAAAATTTTCTTGAGCAACTGCTTTTTTTGCAGCCTTCGTATACCCATTATAAGCAACCACCCCAACCGCTGCCAAGATTCCGATGATGGCAACCACGACCAAGAGTTCTATAAGTGAGAATCCTTTTTGTTTTTTTTTATGGAACAGTATAGGGCGCACTATTAATCCTTTCTAAAGGTGTTTTTACTATTTTTCCCTCACTATCTTTATAGTCAGTCCACATAGTTATCCATCCATCTACACCACCTATCCATATATTTCCTAGTCCAGATCCTACTCCTGTATATGCACTGTAACTTACTCCTAGTTGTTCAAAATGAAGTAGAAGACCACTAGCAAAAAAACTCCACTGGCCATGTCTTTTAATTATCTCTGAACATTTATAATATTTATAAGGAATTTCATCACTATTCCATTTAAGTTTTATAGAATCTGAAGAATCTATAGCACATTTCTGCATCATGACCAAAATCGATTTTTTAATAGTTGTGTATTTTGATAGTGTCGCATTTCTTTTCGCAGAATTGGTATAACTATTATAAGCTACAACTCCAACCGCAGCCAAGATTCCAATGATTGCAACCACGACCAAAAGTTCTATTAGTGAAAAACCTTTATTCAAATGTAATTTTGTGTTCCATGTATTCATTAGATCCGTTTTCATGTTTTAAATTACTACATACTAAAATTTGATAAGAACCGCTTTTAGAAATACCCATAAAACCTTGTTGTTTTGCATGGGTAGGACAACCAGAAATAAAACCTGGAGGAGAACAATTTGTAACATTAAGTTGACACCACGACCCCGAAGGAGGATTGCTTCCGTAATACGGGCTAGTCCAATTCATACCAAAAACATGTTCATTCATATAGTTTATAAAAGTATCAATTGAAATTGAAGGAGAACAACTAAAAGATGATTTTTCAGCACTAAGAGGATAATATGATTTAACATGTAGATACTCTATATTATCTCCCAAATTACATTTCATAGCTTTAGCTGAAATCATTTGAACAATAGTTTTATGATTAGCTTTTACCGCAGCTACTTTAGCATGTTTCGTATACCCGTTATAAGCAACTATGCCCACCGCTGCCAAGATTCCAATGATGGCAACTACTACTAAAAGTTCTATTAATGAAAATCCTTTTTGTTTCATACAATAATTCTAACACCGTAATCAGTAATTTTCGATGTAAAATTAGTCGCACTATGGTTGCAATTTTTATGAATCTTTTTGTTAGATTTTATAATATAATTATTAGTGAAGCGTTGGATTGTGTTTTGAATTCAATGTG
>CACLKH010000028.1 GCA_902607475.1 uncultured Alphaproteobacteria bacterium
CAAGCAAAACCAATCAAGAAAATAAGAATAGATGAAGCACCAAATAATTTAATTAGTAAATCTGAAGTATAAGCCCCATATTTTCCAAGAATATTGTGAGTAGCGCTATCAGATAAATATGAAAAAGAAGGATCGTTTATATCAAATGTTATTAGTGATACAGCAATAGCTGAACTTATTATTAAAAGAATTAATCCAATAGTTTCTAGAAGTCTCCTTTTAAAAAAAGGAATATTTGGATAGTCTGCGGAATTATTAAACTTTAAAACCATAAATAGGTATTAATGCTTTAGTATCCCAACACTAATAGATTTATATAAGTTTTATTATAAAACAACAGTTTTTTAAGAATTTTTATAAGATGTTTTTATATTGCTTTTGTTCCTTTTTCACCGGTTCTTATTCTGACTGCTTTATCAATATCTAATGAAAAAATTTTACCATCACCAATTTCTCCTGTATTTGCAGAATTATGTATTGTTTTTATTACTTTTTCTTCAATTTTTTTATCTACGACAATTTCAATTTTAATTTTTGGTAAATATTTAACTGAATATTCTGAACCTCTATAAACTTCCTTATGTCCTTTTTGGCGTCCAAAACCGCGAACTTCAGTTACGGTCATACCTTCTATACCGATCTTACTTAAAGCAGTTTGAACATCTTCTAATTTGAAAGTTTTAATTATTGCTATTATTAATTTCATTTATTAAATAAAATAAAAGTTAATAACTACCTAGAACTACAAGTGATAACCTCTTTCTCCATGAGTTGTAATATCTAAGCCGTCCTGTGCCTCTTTACCTGAAACTCTTAAACCTATTAATGCTTGGACTATTTTTACTATTATGTATGTTCCAACAATAGAAAGTGCAGCAACAGCAAGAACACCAGTAATTTGTACTTTAGCTTGTTCCCAACTTCCAGCTGTTCCTCCAATGGATTCGCTTGCTAAGAAACCTACCATTAAAGTACCAAGCATACCTCCAACACCATGAACTGCAAATACATCTAGGGAATCATCTATATTAAAAGTTTGTTTTATTAAAACAGAAAAATACCAACATATAGAACCGGCAAGCAATCCAATAATAAATGCTGATTTAGGATCTACAAAACCTGAAGCTGGTGTTATAGTTGCTAATCCAGCAATTGTTCCTGTAACGAGTCCAACTAATCCTGGTTTACCATTTTTATACCATTCGATTGCCATCCATGTTAGTGATGCGGTAGCTGCTGCAATATGTGTAACAAGCATTGCCATTCCAGCATTTGCATTTGCTGCTAGTGCACTACCACCATTAAATCCAAACCATCCAACCCAAAGCATACATGCTCCTACCATAACAAGGCCAGGATTATGAGGAGGTTGAACACGATTTGGAAATTCACTTCTATTACCAAGTAAAATTGCTATGACAAGCGCTGAAACACCAGCTGTAGTATGAACAACTAATCCACCTGCAAAATCTAAAACTCCTAAATCTGCTAACCAACCGCCACCCCAAACCCAGTGAGTTACTGGGGCGTAAACAACAAACAGCCATATAGCAGAAATTAAAAGCACTGATGAAAATTTTATTCTTTCAACATAAGCTCCAACCATAAGGGCGGGCGTAATCACCGCAAACGTTAGTTGAAAGATAAAAAAAACATTTTCTGGAATAGTACCACTTAAGGCATTCCATTCTATATTATTAAATAAAAACTTTTCAAAACTTCCTATGTATTTGTTTAGATCCCCGCCATCTGCGAATGAAAAACTATACCCACCAAATAACCATAGAACCGACATTAAACAAGCTATGGCTATAACATGCATCAACGCTGATACAACATTTTTAGAGCTAACTAATCCTCCATAAAACAGTGCTAATCCTGGTAGAGTCATAAATAATACTAGCGCAGTTGCTGTCATAATCCATGCTGTATCACCCGTATCTAATACTGCTTCATGACCTTCTGCTAATGTTTCTAAACTACCTGCAAAAGCAGATATTAAGAAAATACCAGCAAAATATAGTAATTTTTTAAACATTATTTTCTGTTTTTTAACAAATATATATATTTACATGCAATTATTGTGCCAAAAGGATATTTTATGAGTTTTTTAACAATAATTCATCAATTACTGCATTTTTGACCGGCCAAAAAGTATTGGCTAATCGTAGAAGAGACTTTCTTGCTAGTTTAACAATAGGTTTTTGATCAGAATATAATCTAACAATTCCATTAGTTGCCAAATAAATAGGCAGTGAAACTTGTCTAAATTTTTTTTCATATTTTTTTAAAGTATTTACATTACCTATGTCAATCTTATTAATTAGAGCATTTTCTATTTCATCTTGAAGTATATTGATGCCTCTAAGACTTAAATTGAAACCATGTGCTGTAACGGGGTGCATACCAACAGCAGCATCTCCAATTAACACACAACGATCTCTAAAAAATTCATTTGAATAAACAGTTAACATTGGATATGTATATTTTTTTCCAATTAAATTCATTTTTCCAAGTTTTCCCTTCAAATCATTTTCAATTTTTTGATTTATTTTTCTTTTAGTTAAATTTAGAAAAATTTTAGATTTATTATTTTGAAGTGTAATTACAATCGAGGATAAATTTTTTTGTATTGGAAGAATTGCCAAGGTTTGATTGTAATGAAAGTATTCTGAAGCAATATTATTATTACTTAATTGATGTTTCATTCTAAAAACAGTCATGGATGCCTCAAAGTTTGTTTTATTTGTGTAAATACCAAGTTTCTCACGAATTTTTGATAATCTACCATCTGCAACTACAGTTAATTTAGATTCAATATTTTTTTTATTTTTTAAATAAATTTTTGATGAAAAATTATTCGAATTTATATTCAAAACATCAGTTTTTGAAAATATTTTAATATTTTTTAAAGTTTTAATTTTTTTATATATAGCTTTTCTTATTATTTGATTTGGGATCAAATACCCTAACGAATCTTTAATAGTTTTTGTATGGTCAATATGAAGATAACGTGGAGAGTTTCCATTTAATATGCGAGCTTCTTTTACTGGGGAAATTGCTTTGGAATTTATAAATTTTAAAATACCAAACTTTTTTAATATATTTATTGAGCGATGTGTTAATGCAATATCGCGCCCGTCGTTTTTTGGTTTTGAGAATTTATTTCTAGAATTTTTTTCAATTACACATATTTTTAACTTTGTCTTAGCTAAAGTACATGCTAATGCTAATGCCGAAGGACCGGCGCCTATAATTACAACATCAAACTTCATATAAAAAAAATATTTTTATTTTTTTAATTTTCTAGCTTTTTCAATTAACATTATTGGAATACCGTCTTCAATAGGGTATGCCAGACCAGCTTTTTTACTAATTAATACTTGTTTTTTTTTGTCGTATATTAAGGGCCCCTTTGTTTTTGGGCAAACAAGCATTTTTAGTAAATCGTTTTTCAATTTTATTTATATTAAAAGTTTTTCTTACTATTTAAATTTTTTTTTTATAGGATTATATGATGAATCAAAAAATTTACATAGAATTTTTAGAATATTTAGCAGCACAGAAAATGTTCAGTAGTTCACAACTATGCCAAGATTTATTTGTAAGTTATTTTACTGAAGAAAAAAAAAAAGGTTTTTTTGTTGAATTTGGAGCTACAGACGGTATTACAAATAGTAACACATATATATTTGAAAAATATTGTAACTGGAGTGGAATTCTGGCTGAACCGTTGCCTTTTTGGCACAATGATTTATTTAAAAATAGAATATCTACAATTGATAAAAGATGTGTTTTTTCAAAAAGTAGTTTAAAAAAAAAATTTGTTAATTATTATGAAGCTCCTGAACTTTCAGGATTAGAAGAAGAATTAAAAGATTACTCTTCTATGATCGATTTTAATGTTGAAGCTAGAAAAAAAAAAGAAGTAATAAAT
>CACLKH010000029.1 GCA_902607475.1 uncultured Alphaproteobacteria bacterium
GGAAAATTTGCATCTATTTTAGGTTTTAGTTTAATTATTATTTTTATGTTTTTAATTTATGGAATTTTTGGAATTTTTGCAAATATAGCCCTAGTTTTTAATTTATTAATTTTATTAGCAATATTAACTTCAATTAAAGCAACTTTAACACTTCCTGGAATAGCAGGTATTGTTTTAACTATTGGAATGGCAGTAGACGCAAATGTTTTAATATTTGAAAGAATTAAAGAAGAAATTAAACATGGTCTTTCACCAATTGCAACAATTGATACTGGGTACAAAGAAGCTTTTAAAACTATTGTTGATGCAAATATCACTACTCTTATTGCAGCAATAATGTTATTTGGTCTAGGTTCAGGCCCGGTCAAAGGTTTTGCAGTAACCCTCTCAATTGGTATTTTAACCTCAATGTTTACAGCGATAATGTTTACAAGAATTTTAATACTTATTTGGTTAAGAAAAAAAGCACCAGAAAGGATTGATTTATAAAAAAATGCCAATTTTAAGAATTATCAAGAGTGGAACTGATATTAAGTTTATGAAAATAAAAAAAATAACTTTAATTATTTCATCTATATTATTTTTTTTATCTCTAGCTTCAGTTTTTTTTAAAGGTTTAAACTTAGGAATTGATTTTACCGGAGGAAGTTTAATTGAAGCTAGATTTAAAGAAAATATTGATTTGAGTAATTTAAGAATTCAGATGAATAAATTAGATTTGGGTGAAATTCAATTACAAACTATAGGTAGTGAAAATGATATTGTTATTAGAGCTCAAGAAAAAAAAAGTAATGAGAATAAACAAACTGAAACAATACAAATTATAAAAAATAGTTTAAGTGATAAATCTATAGAATATAGAAGAACTGAATTTGTAGGTCCAAAAGTTGGAGGTGAATTAGTAAACGCCGGTATAATAGCTGTTATTTTTTCATTGTTTGGAATACTTATATATATATGGCTAAGATTCCAATGGAATTTTGCGGTTGGCGCTATTATTGCTTTGATACATGATGTTATTTTAACTTTGGGTTTTTTTTCAATATTTCAATTTGAGTTTAATCTTGCAACTGTTGCAGCAGTTTTAACAATTGCTGGTTATTCAATTAATGATACCGTTGTAATTTATGATCGTATAAGAGAGTCGATGAGAAAATATAAACAAATTAGTTTTGATGAAGTAATTAATATATCTTTAAATGGAACGTTATCTAGAACTTTAATGACTAGCTTAACAACACTCATGGCATTACTAGCATTATTTATTTTCGGTGGCATTGTAATTTCTAGTTTTATAATAGCTCTTATTTGGGGAGTTTTAATTGGAACTTACTCTTCGTTATATGTTGCATCTCCAATTCTGACGTATCTTAAACAAGAAAAAAGACAAGTTAATTAGTATAGATTTTGAGCTGATACCATTGCATATAACATAGGTATTGATAAAGCAGTATTAGTTCTAGAAAACAACATGGCTTTTCTTGCTGCTAAAGGTTTTTCATCATTGTTAGCTGATACAATTCCTAGCACAATTTTTTGATTTGGCCATATAATCATCCAAACATTATAAGCCATAATTATACCCAACCACATTCCAATACCTATTGCAGTGTCTTTTTGTGAACCTTCAATTATTCCCAATGTTAAAGCATTAAGTAAATAACCATTTAAATGCGCAGTTGTAAGGCCAGTTATTATAGTTGCTAAAGCTGCCCATCTAAACCAAAATAATGCTTTAGGCGCAATAACTTTGCTAATAGCTGGTTTTTGATCATCAGGAATATTCGGCATGGATGGTATTTGTACAAAATTAAAATACCAAAGTAAACCAATCCACATTACACCACTTAAAACATGGAGCCAACGTGAGAAAAAAGCTATATATGTTGGGTCAAAAAAATCCATATTTTTAATAAATTAAATTTAATAAAACAATCATTATAATTGTTAGTAAGATTCCTATAACAACTGTTTTTGGTAAAGATTCTAAAGGGTTATTCATATATAAATTAATAATGAAGAAAAAAATTATTTTTGTAAAGAGTTTCTTTTTATTATTTTATCTTCAATTCTTAATACATCGTGTAAATATTGACTAGTGTAACTATTTTTAAATTTTACTAATAATACTTCTGGCGAACCTTCAGCAATAATTTTTCCACCTTTTTCTCCACCTTCAGGTCCCATATCAATTATATAATCAGCCGTTTTAATAACTTCTAAATTATGCTCAATTACAATAATCGTATTACCTGTATCAACAAGTGAATGTAATACTTCTAAAAGTTTTTTTACATCTTCAAAATGCAAACCTGTTGTTGGTTCATCAAGTATATATAGTGTCTGACCAGTTGATCTTTTTGATAATTCTTTAGCTAATTTTATTCTTTGCGCTTCACCGCCAGATAGAGTTGTAGCAGATTGTCCAATTTTAATATAACCTAACCCAACTTTTTTAAGTGTATGTAGTTTATTTTTAATATTAGGTATAGCTTTAAAAAATTCTAATGATTCATCAACAGTCATATTAAGGATATCAGCTATATTTTTATCTTTAAATTTAATTTCTAAAGTATCTCTATTAAACCTTTTACCTTTACACGAGTCACATTTAACATAAACATCAGGTAAAAAATGCATCTCAATTTTTATTACCCCACCTCCTTGGCATGCTTCACATCTTCCTCCTTTTACATTAAAAGAGAATCTCCCGGCTTTATAACCTCTTTCTCTTGATTGCGGTAAATTAGAAAACCATTCTCTTATAGGAGTAAAGGCACCTGTATAGGTTGCAGGATTTGATCTTGGAGTTCTACCTATAGGAGCTTGATTTATTTCTACTATTTTATCTATATATTCAAAACCTTCTAAAGATTTATATTTTTCTGGTTTTTGGATTTGATAATTAAGTTTTTTTCCAACAGCTTTCAATAAAGATTGATTAATTAAACTTGATTTTCCACTTCCAGATACACCTGTAACTGCAGTAAAAGTTCCTAATGGAATTTTTACAGTGACATTTTTTAAGTTATTCGTATTTATACCTTTCATGATTAAAAATTGGTTTTTTTTACCATTTCTCCTTTCTTTTGGAGTAGGTATATATCTATATCTATTTAAATACTGAGATGTAATAGATTCAGTAGAATTTAAAATTTCAGATAATTCACCTTTTGCAACTATATTTCCACCGTAAACTCCAGCGCCAGGTCCTACATCAATAATATAATCTGCAGACCTGATAGCTTCTTCATCATGCTCAACAACTATTACTGTGTTTCCTAAATTTTTTAATTTTTCTAATGTTTTTAAAAGCTTTTTATTATCTCTTTGATGTAATCCTATAGATGGTTCGTCAAGAACATACAAAACTCCAGTTAATCCTGAACCAATTTGAGAAGCCAATCTAATTCTTTGTCCTTCTCCTCCTGATAAAGTTCTAGAATTTCTTGACAATGTTAAGTAATTTAATCCAACATTTTTAAGAAAGTTC
>CACLKH010000030.1 GCA_902607475.1 uncultured Alphaproteobacteria bacterium
TGGCAGTCCTAAATTTGGAGATAGTCAGACTTATGAAAGAATAGGTAGAGAAATATTTAATGGTAGTTTAGTTGCAACAGATCATCATATGCCAGGTTATGGTGTTTGGATGTTTATTTCAAACTCAATATCTCAAAATTATTATGGCGTAATTATTACAGATATTTTAATTTCTTCAGCGACCATATATTTAATATACCTTTTATCTAAAGAAATATTTAATGATCAGATAATTTCTAAAATAAGCGCTATTATTTTTGCTTTGTATCCTATGTCAATTTATTTTTCAATAAGTTCATTATCAGAAAGTTTATACGCCTTTTTATTAATACTAGGAATACTTTTACTTTATAAAGACAAGTTTTTAATGGCTATATTTATTTTAGTTTTAAGTATTTACGTAAAATCAATTTCGGACTATTTAGCTCCTGTTTTAATATTATCCTTTGCAATAATTAAAAAACATTCATTAAAAAAAACTTTTTTAAGTCTTTCTTGTTATTTTGTAATTTATTCAATACTACTTGCTCCATGGTGGATACATAATTTAAAAAAATATGATAAATTTGTAAGAACTGATCTAGGTTATGGAATTCATTTATATTCAGGAAATAATCCAATGAACAAAACTGGTGGGGGAGTTGGAGGACTTGATGTCGATCATCAAGAAATACTTGATGAAGTTTCTCATGATCCAATTTTAAGTGATAAAATTTTTAAAGATAAAGCATATGAATATATTAAAGAAAATCCTAAAATTTTTTTAAAATCATTAAAAACAAAATTTTTAAGATTTTGGAACCCTTATATTCAAGATCGAACTTATCCTGATGGAAACGATAAAATTTCTTTTATAAAAAACAAAACTATTTACAAAATAACTTTACTCTTGTCATATGGCTCAATTTTACTTTTATCACTTTTTTTTCTAGCAAATTACGAGAAAAAGAACTTTTCTAGAATTTTTCCACTTTTAATTTTAATCCTTCTATTTACCACAGCATATTCGTTAACCATAGTTTCAATTAGATACCGGTTTCCTATTGAATTTATTTTAATAATATTTGCCTCTTATTCTTTGAAAAGAATTATGCGGATATAAAAAAATTACAAAATTTATTTATTCTTTTATGTTAAGAAAGGTTCTTAGAATTTAAACTATTTTAGAATTATATCACTTTTTTTTTTATCAATAATATAATTTCCTAGGACTAAAATATCTAATCCGGTTTTCATAAAACATTTATACGCATCCATAGGCGAACAAACTATTGGCTCGTCTTTTACATTGAAACTAGTATTAACTAAAACTGGGCATTTTGTAATTTCATCAAATTTTTTTAACAATTTGTATATAAGATTATTTTTTTTTGTTAAAGTTTGAATTCTCGCAGAATAATCAACATGCGTCACTGCTGGAATACGGGATCTTTTTAAATAAAGTTTTTGTAAACCTTTATATTTTTTTTCTTCTACTTTTAATTTTTTTTCATTCTTAATATGTGAAACTAATAACATGTATGGACTACTACCATTAAAACTAAACCATTTAGACACTTTTTCCTTTAATACTATTGGTGCAAATGGTCTAAAACTTTCCCTAAATTTTATTTTTAAATTTAGATTCTTTTGCATTTCATTTGATCTAGGATCACTTATGATTGATCTATTGCCTAGAGCCCTAGGGCCAAATTCCATTTTATTTTGAAACCAACCAATAATTTTTCCTTTTGATAATGAACTTGCAACTGATGAAATTAAGTTTCGTTCATTCTCAAATTTATATTTGATTTTTTTTTTATCTAAGAATTTTTTTATTTCTATATTACTAAATGAAGGACCAAGATAAGAATTTTTCATTGAATCATTTTTTTTTATAATTCTTTTTTTTTTGAAATACTCATAATAAATAGCTAGAGCAGCTCCCAGCGAACCGCCTGCATCGCCAGCTGCTGGTTGTACCCAAAGATTTTTAAATAATTTTTGTTTTAAAATTTTTCCATTAGCCACACAGTTTAAAGCTACTCCTCCAGCTAAACATAAATTTTTGTTCCCGTATTCGTTATATAAATTTTTTGTTATTAATAAAATAATTTCTTCTAAAACTAATTGTATAGATGCAGCTACATCCATATGTTTTTGTTTTAGACTTTCATTATTTTTTCTTACGTTCATCTTAAAAAGTTCGCTAAATTTTTTATTTGTCATAGTTAATCCAGTAGAATAATTAAAATATTTTTGATTTAATTTAAAAGATCCATCAGATTTAATATCAATAATATGTTTCTTTATTAGTTCAGAATATTTTGGTTCTCCATATGGGGCTAAACCCATAATTTTATACTCTCCATTATTAATTTTAAAACCTAAAAAATAGGTAAAAGAGGAGTATAAAAGACCTAAAGAATGAGGAAAGTTAATTTCTTTTTTTAAATTTAATGAATTATTTTTACCTAAATAAACACTTGTAGTTGTCCATTCTCCAACACCATCCATATTCAATACAACAGCTTCATTAAAAGGTGATGGGTAGAAAGCGCTGGCTGCATGACTATGATGATGATCTGTAAAAAAAATTTTATCTTTTATTGAATAATTATTATCAATCAAATGCAAATTTTTTAAAATTAATTGTCTTTGAAAGATTTTTTCTTTTACCCAAAGCGGCATGGCAAGTTTAAATGATTTAAATCCATAAGGAGCTTTTTGTAAATATGTTTCTAATAATCTCTCAAATTTAATAAATGGTTTTTCATAAAAAACAAATGCATCAATATTCGACCAATTTAAATTCTCAGAATTTAAACAATATTTTATAGAATTAAATGGAAAACTTGCGTCATGTTTAATTCTTGTAAATCTCTCTTCTTGAACAGCAGAAATAATTTCACCATTTCTAATTAAACTAGCTGCGCTATCATGATAAAAACAGGATATGCCTATAATGTTCACTGGTTTAAAAAATAGTATATATAAAAGGAGCTACAGCGGTACCAGATGTAAAAAAGAGCAATGCACCAAATAAAGTTAGAATAATAATTATAGGTAGTAACCAAAGCTTTTTTCTAGTTTTCATAAAATTAAAAATTTCGATAATAAAATTCATAACTTAAAACTGCTTTGTAAAATATTTCTTAGGATTTTCTTTTAAATAATTCCAATAAGATTTTAAATTTTTATTAATTTTTTCTTTCAAAGGATCATATTTAAATATTTTTAAAAAAATTCCAAAAGGAGCAAAAATAAAA
>CACLKH010000031.1 GCA_902607475.1 uncultured Alphaproteobacteria bacterium
TTTTGTTGATTATATAGGAAGAGGTATAAGACGAATAGATGTTATGATTGCAGCAATAAAAAAAATACTCTCTGATCCAGCTCTTGTTGGAAGAGGTCATTTTGGTTTGTTAACCTGGTCACATTTACCAACATTTCGAATTGAAATAGATAAAGATGGGGCTAAAAAAATTCCAGGAGCCCTTGATACTATAGTGCCGTATGGTGGAACAGATTTAGGAAAAGCCATGGAAATGGCTAGAACATATTTTAAAGGAGGATTAAGTAATCCTGAAACAGAAAATACATACCCAAGTCCGATGGATCCAAAAGCAAAAGATTGCCAAGTAAATATTTTAATTGCAATTAGTGATGGGGATTGGCAAGACGGTCAAGATCCAGATCCTATAGCAAAAGATTTATTAAGTTTAGATCCTAAAATAAAAACATACGCATTGGGATTTGGCGATTATGCATCTAGTCAATCAAGATATGAAAGTTTAGCAAAAGCTGGCGGAACTGAAAAGGCTTTGTTTGCAGATAATTATGATCGAGTAGTTAAAATATTAACTGAGGCTATACAACAAGAATATGGAAATTTAAATTTAACTTATACTGCTCCTAAATTTATGGCAGAAAATGATAGTAGTGGTAACAAACTTGGAGATTTTGTTTATCAATCAACTTTTGAATATGTACAAAAAGATCAGTGGAAAGGAAAATTAGCAAAAAAAGAATTAGATGCAAATGGTGATTTAAAAAGAGATAGTAGTGGCACTATAACAATTTGGGAAGCAGGTGAAAAACTTGATTCCAGATCTCCTGATGATAGAAATATTTGGACAATTGGGCTTGGGTTAACTTCTACTGACGGAAAACCAGATAGTTATAATAATTTTACAACTGCTAATGTTGGAAATTTTTATAGTAAAATGTTTTCAGGTACAAGTGTCACAACAACTGAGGCAGAAGATCATATTAAATTTATTAGAGGGTACGATACATACGATACAGAACCAAATAAAGATACCAGGTGGAAATTAGCAGATATTTTTAATTCTGAAATGGCAATTGTATTTCCTCCTAATATTCCAACAGATGAAGAATTAGAAGAAATTGCAAATACAGAGACAGCTTACAGAAAAAATAATAGCTATGATGGTTTTAAAAGTAAATCTTTGTCTGGGGGTGGAACTGTAGGTGCTAGAAAAAAAATAATTTTAGTAGGATCCAATGGGGGTATGCTACATGCCTTTGATATAGATAACGGGGAAGAACTGTGGGCTTTTATTCCTCCTTCTTTAGTTGAAAAATTATCTGATACGATGTCAGATTTTGAAAATCAAACTAATAGTATTTCCGGAGTAGATGGTTCTCCTATTGTTAAAGATGTTTATTATGATAACGGAAGCGGTAGTAAAGAGTGGAGAACAATTGCATTAGTTGGCATGGGTCCTGGTGGGAAAGGATATACTGCTTTGGATATTACAGATACAGAAAAACCAACTCATTTATTTAGTTTTGATAATGACCCTGTTGATAGACAAGTTAGATTTTGGGATGCAGATGGAAAGGAATATATTCATAATTATACTAACGATGATCTAGAATCTGATTATGATTATTCAAATTTAGGTAATTCTTATTCTACTCCTCATATTTTAAGGATGGGAATAGATGGAGAAGATAAATGGGTAGCTGTTTTTGGCGGCGGATATAATATCGGATCAATAGAATATGCATCTAGTATTTTCGTAGTTGATTTAGAAGATGGTGGGGCTGACAATATTAAAAAAGGAGGAATATTAATTAAAGAAATTAATTTAGTTGATAAAACACAAAAAGAAAGAGAACCAAGTTTAAATACAGATAACAAAAATGAAGTGATACATATTGCTGATGGAAGTAATGATAGATTTGAAATTACATTTAGATACGATGATGCTTCTCAAATTGAAGTTTATGTAGGAACTGTTGATAATAATGGGGTGTTTAGTGGATCAAAAACCAGTAATTACACTTTAATGAATAAATATTATATTGAATTTAACGCGTCTTCAATACCAGCAAATGACGCTGCAGTTAAGATTAAAAGAAATCCAGCAATATTAGATGAAGAAATAAATAATTCTGTTCCTGCAAATTTAACAATGCTAACCGCGGATAACGCCGTAAAAGCAATTGAGACAGCCACATATAAAGGAGCAATGATTTATGTAACTGACATTGAAGGTAATGTTTGGAAAGTAGATATGACAGGAAATACAGCTAGTTTCAAAAAAAATATTCTCTTTGATGCAGAAGGAGATACTTTAAATCAAAGATATACCTTTTATGATATGGCTGTTGCTGGGATTCAAGAAAAAATATGGCTTTATTTTGGAACAGGAAATATTGAAGAAATAGGCTTAGTAGATAATGATGTAAAAAAAATAAAAATACAAAACCGTATTTATGGAATTAAAGATAAAAATTTTCCAAGCTTTATTGAAATTGATGATACAACAGAAAAAAATTTATTAACGAGCCAAAATTATGAAGAGGGTTCGCTAAGTATTAAAGAATGTAGTGATGGAAGTCCCTGCCCACCTGGAGATGATCAATTAGGTTGGTATGCTAATATGAAAGATGATAGTGGAGTTGAAACAAAAAATGAAAAAGTAACAGGGAAAATTTTATTTACAAATAAAAAAGTATATGTCACAAGATATATACCTCAAATTAATAACCCATGTGAAGCAGGTATAGCTTATTTATCTTCCCATAAATATAATTGCGGCAGCGGAGTATCTGGTTTTGCTGGAACAAATTTAGGAGTTAGAGAATTAGGAGCGGGAATAGCGACAGGTGCTACTAAATTCGGAAAAAATATTTATGTTGGTATAAGTGGTAAAGAACAAAAAGATGCATGCGTAGAAGGGGATCCGTTTTGTGCACAAGATAATATAATTAGGATTAAATCAGATAGCACAACCGAAGGTGACATTATAATTGAAATAGATTCATGGAGAGAACTTTTTTAATTTTTTATGGATTTTCTTTTATTAATTATTTTAACTTGTATTGGTTTAATTTTAGGTAGTTTTTGTACAGTTTGTGTAAACCGTTTACCACAAAATTTAAGTATAATTAAGCCAAGATCATTTTGTATAAATTGTAAAAGAACAATTCAATGGTTTCATAATATTCCTTT
>CACLKH010000032.1 GCA_902607475.1 uncultured Alphaproteobacteria bacterium
GGTGTTGTATCAACATGGAACGAAGCAGCGCCGTGCAATATATCTTTAATGGGCCAGACAAAATTTGTAAAAAAAGGAGTTACAGAAGCAGGAGGTACTCCAAGAGAATTTACAACAATAACAGTTACTGACGGAATAGCTATGGGACATCCTGGAATGAAATCATCATTAGTGAGTAGGGAAGTAATAGCAGATTCAGTAGAGCTAACAGTTAGAGGGCATTGTTACGATGCTATTGTTGGTGTAGCAGGTTGTGATAAATCATTACCTGGACTTATGATGGTAATGGCCAGATTGAATCTGCCTTCAATTTTTATGTATGGAGGATCAATTCTTCCTGGAAAATTTAAAGGAAAACAGGTAACTGTTCAAGATATATTCGAAGCAGTTGGCGAATATGCTTCAGGAAAAATAAAAAAAGAAGATTTATATGCATTGGAAAAAAAGTTGCCTGCCCATCTGCAGGCTCATGTGGAGGTCAGTTTACTGCAAACACAATGGCGTGCGTGGCGGAAGCAATAGGCCTAGCTTTACCAGGGACATCTGCAATACCTGCAACTTTTAAAGAAAGAGAAAAAACTGCAAAGCTTGCTGGTAAATCAATTATGCAATTAATTAAAAATGGTCCTAAACCGAGAGACATTATTACCAGAAAATCATTAGAAAACGCAACAAGAGTTGTTGCAGCATCAGGAGGATCAACGAATGCTGCTTTACATTTACCAGCTATAGCACATGAAGCAGGAATTGATTTTGATTTATTTGATCTAATGAAAGTATTTAAAACCACTCCTTATATAGCAAGTTTAAAACCAAGTGGAAAATATGTTGCTAAAGATTTATACGATGTAGGAGGAGTCCCTGTTTTAATGAAGGCATTATTAGATGGTGGATATTTACATAAGAATTGCATAACTGTTACAGGAAAAACAATAGCGCAGAATTTAAAAAACTTTAAATTTCCTAAAAACCAAGATGTGGTTCAAGAAACAAAAAACCCAATTAGCAAAAGTAGCGGAGTAGTTGTTTTAAAAGGATCTCTTGCATCTCAAGGAGCGGTTGTAAAAATTGCAGGGATGGAAAACTTAGAATTTATTGGAAAAGCCAGATGTTTTGATTGTGAAGAAGATGCATTTAAAGCAGTGCAAAAGAAGAAATATAAAGTAGGTGACGTTATAGTTATTCGCTATGAAGGACCACGAGGGGGTCCTGGTATGAGAGAAATGCTATCAACAACTGCAGCAATATATGGTCAAGGCATGGGAGATAAAGTTGCTTTAATTACTGATGGAAGATTTTCAGGAGCAACCAGAGGTTTTTGTGTAGGGCATATTGGTCCAGAAGCAGCAGTAGGTGGCCCTATCGCACTTATAAAAAATGGCGATAAAATTCATTTAGATGCTAATAAAGGAAAAATAAATTTGTTAGTTAGTAAAAAAGAATTAGCTAAACGAAAAAAGAAATGGAGAGCAAGAAAGAACTATTTTCAATCAGGATCTTTATGGAGATATACAAAAAATGTTGGTGATGCTTATAAAGGTGCAGTAACACATCCTGGTGCTAAAACAGAAACACATACTTTTTCAGAAATTTAAATTCTAAATAAAGCGTAACCAATCCATAGAACTAAAATTAAATACCATGTACTCCAACCTTTTGTTGCTGGAAAATATTTTGACATTTTATTGAATTTTTTTTCGTACCATTTTGGAAAGAACCAGACAATGAAATTTGTTGAAATACTATCTATAAAAACTAAAAACCACAGTATTTTTTCTAGACTTAATTCCATAATAATTAATTTCTTATAATTTAAACTCACAAACTATTGGCACATGATCAGATGGTTTTTCTAACCCTCTTAATTTACTATCGATATAACATTTTTCTAATTTATCAACCATAGAAGGAGACAGAAGAAAATGATCTATTCTTAAACCTTTATTATTTTCGAAATTTGTTTTTCTTTTATAATCAAAGAAAGTATATTCTACCTTGTCACCATTAATCGCTCTGTATGCATCGGTTAATCCTAAATTCATCATAGACCAGAATTTTTTTAAGGTATCCTCGTGAAAAAGTGCATCATTAGTCCAGGATTCAGGGTTATGAACATCAATTTCTTTAGGAATTACGTTAAAATCTCCGGCTAAAACAAATTTTTTATTTTCATTCAGATTTTTTTTTATGTAATCACTTAATCGATCCATCCATTTTAATTTGTAAGGAAATTTATCTGTATCTATTGGATTTCCGTTGGGTAAATAAATACAAATTAGTTCTATATCTTTTATTTTAGATGTAAGAAATCTTGCTTGATCATCTTTATTATCCCCCGGTAAATTTTTATTAATAACATCAATTTTTTTTTTTGAGAGAATTGCAACACCGTTATAGGATTTTTGACCTAAAAAAATTGCTTCATATCCAATATTTTTTATATCATCTATTGGAAATTCATGGTCTTGAACTTTCGTTTCTTGAACAAAAACAATCTCGTATTGTTTTTTTTTAAGCCATTTAGATAATATATCAAATCTTGCTCTTATAGAATTTACATTCCATGAAGCGATTCTGATATTACTCATATTTTAAATTATAAGGAGAATGAAGTACCGCAGCCACAAGAAGATGTAGCTTTAGGATTATTAATTTTAAATCGCGAACCAATCAGATCTTCAACAAAATCTATTTCCGATCCTTTAATTAAATTTAAAGAATTTTTATCAATTACTACCACAGCATTATTTTTTTTTATAACAATATCTTTCTTTTTAAATTCATTTTCCATATCTAAATTATATGAGAAACCTTGACAACCACCACCAGTAACAGAAATTCTTAACATTTTTTTTTCCTTTTTTTTAG
>CACLKH010000033.1 GCA_902607475.1 uncultured Alphaproteobacteria bacterium
ATGGCGTTGCTGGTGTTGAGCCACAATCTGAGACAGTATGGAGACAAGCTGATAGATATAAAGTGCCAAGACTTTGTTTTATAAACAAAATGGATCGTATGGGCGCAGATTTTGATAATTGTGTAGAAATGTTTAAAGACAGATTAAATGTTAAACCGGCTATTACGCAACTACCAATTGGTTCTGAGGAAAATTTTAAAGGAGTAATAGATTTAGTTAAAAATAAAGCAATAGTTTGGAAAGAAGAGAAATTAGGAGCAGAATTTGATGAAGTTGATATCCCTGATGAGTTTAAAGAAAAATCTGAGAAAGCACGAAATGAATTAATTGAATTAGTTGTAGAACAAGATAATGAAATTATGGAAAAATATCTTAATGGAGAAGCACCAACTGAAGATGAAATAAAAAAGTGTATTAGAAAAGGCGCTATTGCATTTAGTTTTGTTCCAGTGTTATGTGGTAGTGCTTTTAAAAATAAAGGTGTTCAACCACTGCTTGATGCAGTCGTAGATTATTTGCCAGCTCCTAATGAAGTTTTGCCAGCAAAAGGAGTGAATCCTAAAAATGAAGAAGAAGAAATTTCTAGAGAATCTAAAGATGATGAACCATTTTCTGCAATTGCATTTAAAATTGCTACTGATGAATTTGTTGGCACCCTAACATTTTGCCGTGTGTATTCAGGTAAAATCAATCAGGGAGATAATATTTTATTATCTGTTAAAGGAAAATCTCAAAGATTAGGAAGAATGTTATTAATGCATAGCAATGATAGAGAAGATATAAAAGAAGCTTATGCTGGTGATATAGTTGCAATAGCTGGATTAAAAGGAGCTACTACTGGAGAAACTATTTGTGATCCAAATAACCCAATTATTTTAGAAAAAATGGATTTCCCAGACCCAGTTATTGAAGTTGCTGTAGAACCAAAAACTAAAGCAGATCAAGACAAAATGGGTGAAGCTTTAGTTAAATTAGCAGCTGAAGATCCATCTTTTAGAGTATCGCAAGATGAAGAGAGTGGACAGACTATAATAAAAGGAATGGGTGAATTACATTTAGATATTATTGTTGATAGAATGAAAAGAGAATTTAAAGTTGAAGCCAATGTTGGAGCACCTCAAGTTGCCTATAGAGAAACTATAAATCAAACTGCTGAAATTGACCACACACTTAAAAAGCAAACGGGTGGTGCGGGACAATATGCAAGAGTAAAAATTGTTTTTGAAAAAGGTGAATCAGGATCAGGATTTGTTTTTGAAGAAACTATTAAGGGTGGTAACGTACCAAAAGAATATATACCAGGGGTAGAAAAAGGATTAGTTTTAGCAAATGAAAATGGAATTCTTGCAGGGTTTCCTGTTATTGATTACAAAGCTACACTGATTGATGGTGATTACCATGATGTTGACTCAAATGTAATGACTTTTGAATTAGCTGCTAAAGGTGCTTTTCGAGAAGGAATTGCAAAAGCTAGCCCAGTATTGCTAGAACCAGTAATGGATGTGGAAGTTGTAACACCTGAAGATTATATGGGGGATATTATTGGGGATTTAAATTCAAGAAGAGGTAATGTTGGAGCAATGGAAAATAGAGGCAATGCTAAAGTTTTTAAAGCAAAAGTTCCTTTAGCTAACATGTTTGGCTACGTAAATAATTTGCGTTCAATGAGTCAAGGAAGAGCGCAATTTACAATGGAATTTGATCACTATGCACAAGTACCACAAAATGTAGCAGATGATATTAAATCTGGTAAAACAAGTAGCACAGAAGGAGATAAAAATGGCTAAGCAAAATATACGAATTAGATTAAAAGCATATGATCATAAATTATTGGACCAATCAACTGTGGAAATTGTTAATACAGCACAAAAAACTGGGGCAAAAATTCTTGGCCCAATACCATTGCCAACAAAAAAAAATAAGTTTACTGTTCTGAGGTCTCCACATGTAGATAAAAAATCAAGAGAACAATTTGAAATGAGAACACATAAGCGTTTGATAGATATTGTTAACCCAACGCCGCAAACTGTTGATGCATTAATGAATTTAGATATAGCATCAGGAGTTGATGTGGAAATAAAAACTTAAAATGAGATAAATTATGAGAGTAGGATTAATTGCAAAAAAATTAGGTATGACAAGATTCTTTAGAGAAGATGGCTCAAATATTCCTGTTACATTGCTTGGTTTGGAAAAAAATTATGTTACTAGAATTAAGGAAACAATCTCAAAAAATTTAAAATATATTCAAATAGCTTCAGGAAATATAAAGATAAAAAAAGTAAAAAAACCTTTCTCAAAATTAAAAATAGAGCCAAAAAAAAAAATACAAGAGTTTAAAATACCAAATGATCAAAATATTAATGTAGGCGATACATTAGACGTAAGTTTTTTTAAAGTAGGCCAATATGTTGATGTTATTGGAAAATCAAATGGTAAAGGGTTTGCTGGTCCTATGAAAAGACATAATTTTTCTGGTTTAAGAGCAACACACGGTGTTTCAGTTTCACATAGAAGTCATGGTTCTACAGGCCAATGCCAAGATCCTGGAAAAACATTTAAAGGAAAAAAAATGGCAGGCCAAATGGGGAATAAAAAAGTAACAATTCATAATTTGGAAGTTGTAAAAATTGATAATGAAGATGGAACAATCTTGATTAAAGGTGCAGTGCCTGGTTCAAAAGGAACATTATTAATTGTTAGAGATGCTATTAAGCCAAAAGCATTGTTAGTAAAAATTAAAAAAGAAGAAATTACAGAAGATTTATCTAAAAAAGAAAAAAAAGCTGAATCAAAAGAATCT
>CACLKH010000034.1 GCA_902607475.1 uncultured Alphaproteobacteria bacterium
CTAGAATTTTTATACCACTTAATTTTTTTTTTATGATTTTTTTCTTTAGTAAAAGTTCTTCTGTTATTTCTTCCTTGGATAATATCTTTTTTTTATCAATTAAGTTCTGTATTTGAATTAAGTTAATAGAATTAAATTTTTTTTTAAAAATATTTTTAAAACCTCTTTTTGGCAACCTTCTGTATAGAGGCATTTGACCTCCTTCAAAACCTTTAAGTGAAACTCCAGATCTTGATTTTTGACCTTTATGTCCTCTCCCTGAAGTTTTTCCAGTTCCAGAGCCTATACCTCTACCTAGTCTTTTCTTTAATATTTTTTTTTTTCTTAAATTTACCAATGTATTAAGCATTTAATCAACCTTTTTCAATTTTTATTAAATGATTAATTTTTTTTATTAATCCTTCAGTGGATTTATTAATAATAATTGATTTTGAACAATCAATTTTTTTTAATCCTAATGAAATTAAATTTTTTTTTTGAATTTTATTTCTCCCGATAGTACTTTTAACTTGAGTTATGTTAATAGTTTTATTGTTTGTTGTTTTTTTCTTCATTTGGTTTCTTTTTAAAATATAGATCAGTTACTTTTTTACCGCGTCTCTCAGCAATTTTTTTAATATCATCTAATTGTCCTAATGCGTCAAAAGTTGCTCGTACCATATTATGTGGGTTAGTTGTTCCGATTGATTTAGCAACAACATCTTCCACACCCAATACTTCAAAAACTGATCTCATAGTTCCGCCTGCTATAATACCAGTTCCTGGAGGTGCTGATCTAAGTAAAACTTTTCCTGATCCATGTGTTCCTTCTACATCATAAAAAAAAGTCCTATTTTTTTTTAGAGGATAATATTTCATATTTTTTTTAGCTTTATCAGTTGCTTTTTTTATCGATTCAGGAAATTCTTTTGCTTTGCCATTTCCAAAACCTGCCTTTCCTTTACCATCTCCAACAACAACTAAAGCTGCTGTACCAAATCTACGTCCACCTTTTACAACTTTAGAAACTCTGTTAACATATACTACTTTTTCAATTAAACCATCCCTATCATTGCCATGATTTTTTTTTATATTAACTTCCATATTTAAAAATCCAATCCTGCTTTTCTAGCGCCATCTGCCAATGCTTTTATTCTTCCATGGTAAAGGTACTTGCCTCTATCAAAAATAACTTTATTAATGCCTTTTTGCTTTGCTTTTTCTGCTAAAATTTTTCCAATTTCACTTGCTGCTTCTTTATTTCCTGTATTCTTAAATTTAGATTTAATGCTTTTATCTAATGTTGATGAAGCAATCAACGTTTTCCCTTTATTATCATCAATTATTTGAGCATGTATATTTTTTGAAGATCTAAATATAGATAATCTAAAACGTCCATTTGCGGCTTTTTTTATTTTTTCTCTTATTCTCGTTTGTCTTATTAAATTTTTATTTTTTGTATTCATTTATTATTTTTTCTTTCCTTCTTTTCTAAATATATACTCATTTTCATATTTTATTCCTTTTCCTTTATAAGGTTCAGGTTTTCTATAAGATCTTATATCAGCAGCAACTTGGCCTACTTGAGATTTGTTTGCGCCTGATACCTCAATAGTATTTGGGTCTTGACACTTAATATTTATTCCTTCTGGAACTTGGTAATCTATATCATGGCTATAACCAGCGCTTATTTTTAGAATCTTTCCTTGTAATACTGCTTTGTAACCTGTTCCAACAAGTTTTAAAGTTTTTTTAAATTCATTTGAACATCCTAAAATTAAACTATTTAATAAACTTCTAGTTGTCCCCCAAATCATTTTTGTTTTTTTATTTAATTCCTTCGGTTTTATCAATATTTTTTTATTTTCAATTGAAATAATAAGATCTTTAGAAAATTTAAATTGTTTTTCTCCAGAATTATCTTTTACAGTAATATTAGTTTCATTTAATGTCACATCAATGCCATCTGGTATTTCTATTGGTGTATTTCCTGTTCTAGACATATAAAAAAATATAAATAAAATTTAAAAAACCTGGCATAAAATTTCTCCACTTAGATTTGAAATTCTTGCCTTCTTATCACTCATTATTCCTTTTGATGTTGAAACAATTGTTACACCATATCCTTTATAATATGATGGTAAATCTTTTATTTTCGAATAAACTCTACGACCTGGTTTAGAAATTCTAGAAATTAATTTTATAGAAGGTTCGCCGTTAACATAAGATAATATAATTTTTATTTCTTTTATTCCTTTTTTTATTTCATTTTCTTTAAAGGATGTTATAAAACCTTCTTCTTGTAAAATTTTTAAAATGTTTAATTTTAATTTCGATGATGGGGTATGAACAGATTTCTTTGATAACACAAGTCCGTTTCTAATTGTGGTTAACATATCTGCTATTGTATCTGTTACTACCATATTTTTTTACCAACTAGATTTAGTTATTCCAGGTAACTTTCCATCATTAGCTAATTCTCTAAAAGCAATTCTTGACAATTTAAATTTTCTATAATTTCCTCTTGGTCTTCCAGTAACAATACATCTATTTCTTAAACGGCAAGGAAAACTGTTTTTAGGTAGTTTTGATAATTTGTTTATAGCATCAATTCTTACTTCAGGACTTGTTTTTTTATTTTTAATTATTTTTTTTAAAGAAAGTCTTTTTTTACTATATTTTCTAACTAATCTTTCTCTTTTTAAATTACGTTGTATTAAACTTAATCTTGTCATATCGTTATTTATTTAAAGGAAAATTAAAT
>CACLKH010000035.1 GCA_902607475.1 uncultured Alphaproteobacteria bacterium
GCAATAATTTCATTAGAAAAAGGTCAAAAAATTGATATAACAACTGGAATTTAAAAAAAATGAAAAATTTTAAACCTTATACCTCTACTAGAAGACATGTTGTTTTATCAAACAAGGAGCATTTATGGAAAGGAGCATCTGAAAAATCTTTAACTAAGAAATATATATCAAAAGCTGGTAGAAATAATGCAGGAAGGATTACATCAAGACATAGAGGTGGAGGACACAAAAAAAAATACAGAATTATAGACTTTAAAAGAACAAAATTTGATATCCCAGCTTCAGTAATTCATATTGAATATGATCCAATCAGAACAGCGCGTATTGCATTGATTGAATATGAGGATAAAACTAAATCATATATTATTGCTCCAGATAAATTGAAAATTGGCGATACAGTTATATCTGGAGAAAAAGTTAATATTAGAATTGGAAATTCATTGCCTCTAAAAAATATTCCAATTGGCACAGTATTACATAATATTGAAATGAAACCTGGAAAAGGAGCTCAAATTGCAAGATCAGCAGGTGCGTCTGTTAATTTATTAGCTATAGATTCAGGTAAAGCAATAATAAAACTAAGTTCTGGCGAAATAAAAAATGTAAATGAAAATTGTTTTGCAACTGTAGGGACTGTTTCAAATCTTGAAAATAAAAATATTAAAATTGGAAGCGCTGGAAGAAAAAGATGGTTAGGTTTTAGACCTAAAGTAAGGGGAGTTGCTATGAATCCAGTGGACCACCCTCATGGTGGTGGAGAAGGCAGAACTTCAGGTGGCAGACATCCATCAACTCCATGGGGCAAGCCAACAAAAGGTTATAAGACAAGAATTAATAAAAAAACAGATAAATCAATCGTAAGATCAAGGAGAAGTAAATAAATATGACTAGATCAACATGGAAAGGTCCGTTTTACGAAGAATATCTTTTAAAAAAAGCAGAAGATGTTCGAAAATCTGGTAAAACTAATCAAGTAATAAAAATATGGACTAGAAAATCAACAATTTTACCAGAGTTTGTAGGATTAACATTTGGAGTGCATAATGGAAATAAATTTATACCAGTAAGTGTTAATGAAAATATGGTTGGACATAAATTTGGTGAATTTTCACCAACAAGAACATTTAACTCTCATTCTGTAGTAAGTAAATCAGAAGCAAAACCTACAACCACAACACACACAATTCCTCCAGGCACAACTTCAGATAAAACAACAACAGAAAAACCAATAGATAAAAAAACAGTAGAGCAAAAACCAAAAGAAGAAAGTAAGGAGGAAAAGAAATAAGTGATTGAAGAAAATAAAATAAATGAAGAAACTAATAAAAAAAATAAAAAAAAAAATATTGCTAGCGAGGTAACAAAAAAAGAAAATGATTTTGCTAAAGTTTATTTGAAGTCTATTAAAGTGAGTCCAAAAAAATTAAATATAATAATTTCTCCAATAAGAGGTTTAAATGTTGAAAAAGCTTTAAATTATCTTTCATTTTCTCAAAAACGTATTTCTGATCAAATAAAAAAAGCTCTTCAATCCGCAATTGCAAATGCAGAAAACAATCATCAACTAGATGTAGATAAGTTATATGTACACGAAGCCTCTGTAGGGAAAGGTTTGGTAATGAAAAGATTTAAAGCTAGAGCGAAAGGAAGAGGTGTGAGAATATTAAAACCATATAGTAATTTAACTATTAAATTAAAAGAACAAGTTGAGACACAAATTGAAAAAAAAAATAAAATTATTAAAAAGGATAAAAAAGAAAATATTAATGAGGAAAAAAAATAATGGGACAAAAAGTTAATCCATCAGGTTTAAGGTTAGGAATTAATAGAACTTGGGATTCTAGGTGGTATTCAGAAGATAAATATAGTGTATTTCTAGAAAATGATATAAAAATTAGAAAATATATAGAATCAGGATTAAAAAAAGCTGGGTTATCAAAAATAGTTATTGAGAGATCTTCAAAGAAAATTATTATTGCAATACACGCCTCAAGACCTGGGATTATTATAGGTAAAAAAGGTTCGGATATAGAAAAATTAAAAAAAGAATTATCAAAATTAAGTGGTTCAGAAATAAATTTAAACATTGTTGAAACAAAAAAACCAGAGTTAGATGCAAAAGTTGTTGCAGATAACATAGCAATTCAACTAGAAAATCGTGCTGCGACTAAAAGAGTGATTAAAAGAGCAGTACAATCAGCATTAAAACTAGGTGCTCAAGGTATAAGAGTAAGTGTTGGTGGAAGAATTGGTGGCGCTGAAATAGCTCGCGTTGAATGGTTTAAAGAAGGTAGAATTCCTTTACATACACTTCGTGCACATATAGATTACGCAGTTTCCACAGCAAAAACAACATACGGCACTTGCGGAGTAAAGGTTTGGTTATATAAAGGAGAAAAAATTTCAGAAGAAAATAAAGATAATAATAATTTAAAAAATAAAAATAATTAATAAAGGAGAGAATGATAAATGTTACAACCACAAAAACCAAAGTTTAGAAAACAACATAAAGGAAGAATTCATGGAAAAGCACAATCAGGGACAACTTTGAATTTTGGCAGTTACGGTTTAAAAGCTCGTACTCCTGGCAGAATTCATGCTAGACAAATTGAAGCAGCTAGAAGAGCAATTACAAGGGAAATGCAAAGAGAAGGAAGAGTATGGATTAGAATATTTCCTGATGTTCCAGTTAGTAAAAAACCAGCAGAAGTTAGAATG
>CACLKH010000036.1 GCA_902607475.1 uncultured Alphaproteobacteria bacterium
TGATTGACATGCAAGATGAGCAATAAAATTATCTTCAGTTTCACCAGAACGATGGGAAATAATTGTAGAATAATTATTTTTTTTTGCTAAATCTATAGCTTCTTTTGTTTCTGTTACAGTTCCAATTTGATTTAATTTTATTAATATTGAATTAGCAATTTTATTATTAATACCTTCTTCCAGCTTTTTTGCATTAGTTACAAATAAATCATCTCCAACTAATTGGATTTTACTACCTAAAGTTTTTGTTATATTTTTCCATCCCTCTGCATCATCTTCTGACATAGGATCTTCAATTGAAATTATAGGATACAAAGAAATCAATTCTTCATAATAATTAATTAATTGGTCGGAATTTAATATCTTATTTTCACCTTTTAATTCATAGTTATTATTTTTATAAAATTCAGATGATGCAGAGTCCAAAGCTATATAAACATCGCTTCCAGGTTTATATCCAGCTTGTTCAATTGATTTCATTAAATAATCAATTGCCTCCTTATGATTTTGTAATTGCGGAGCAAATCCACCTTCATCACCTAAATTTGTTGATAAAGAATTTTCTGAAAGTTGACTTTTTAATTTATGAAATATTTCTACAGATATTTGTACGGCATGTTTAAAAGAATTTGCATTAACTGGAATAATCATAAATTCTTGAATATTTAAAGCATTATTGGCATGAACTCCTCCGTTTAAAATATTGACTAAAGGTACTGGCAACTTGTAATTATCAAGATTATCATGATTGTATTTAGCTATAGCAATACTTACAGCTAAAATGGCATTGGCACCTAAACGTTTTTTATTATCTGTTCCATCTAATTCAATTAATTTTTCATCAATTTTTTTTTGATGATATACATTGTAACCTGTTAGTGTATTAGATATTAGACCATTTATATTTTTAACTGCTTTCAATACACCTTTTCCCATAAATCTTTTATCATCTCCATCTCTTAATTCATGAGCTTCAAACTTTCCAGTTGATGCACCTGAAGGAACAGAAGCTATTGTTGGACCAAAAAGATCATCGGTTGTATGAACTTCAGCTTCAACAGTAGGAAACCCTCTACTGTCAATTATTTCTCTTCCAATTACTTTTGTTATTATTAATTCAGCCATTAAATTTTTTAATTATTTTTAGTAACGAAATCTAGTTCAATTAATTTTTCTAATAAAACTTGAAGATCTTTTAATGGTAACATGCATGGGCCATCGCTTGGTGCTTTATTTGGATTATTATGAGTCTCAATTAGTATTCCTGATATACCAACAGATACTGCAGCTTTAGCAAGAACAGAGACAAATTCACGCTGTCCTCCGCTACTTTTTAATAAACCACCAGGTTGTTGCACTGAGTGCGTTGCATCAAATATAACAGGAAGTCCAGTTTTTTTCATAACAGCAAGTGATCTCATATCAGATATTAGATTGTTATAACCAAAACTATATCCTCTTTCCGTTAATAAGATTTTATTATTATTTTTAATCTTATTTATTACATTTGTCATCTCTGACGGTGATAAAAACTGACCTTTTTTAACATTTACTGGTTTTTTAGTTTTAGCAGCAGCAACCAAAAGATCCGTTTGCCTACACAAAAAAGCTGGGATTTGAAGTAAGTCAACAACTTTTGAAACTTTACTGCATTGATCTGGTTCATGGACATCAGTTGTTACAGAACATTTAAATTTTTTTTTTATTTCAGAAAAAATACTTAATGATTTGCTCAAACCAATTCCTCTCGAACTTTTTATACTTGTTCTATTAGCTTTATCAAATGATGATTTATATATAAAATTTATACCTAACAAGGAACAAATTTCATTAATTTTTCCTCCAACATCTATTGCGTGCTGTCTACTTTCAACAACACATGGGCCTGAAATAAGAGTTAAAGGCAAATGATTACCAATGTTATTTTTTCCAATTTTAACAGAAATATTTTTCATTTTTTTATACTAATCTAGATCTTTTAACAGCTGCTTTAATGAAAGATACAAATAATGGATGAGGATCAAAAGGCTTGGATTTTAATTCTGGATGAAATTGAACACCAATAAACCAAGGATGATTTTCTAATTCAAGAATCTCAGGTAAACTTCCATCTGGTGATATGCCGGAAAACTTCAAACCACATTTTTCTAATTTTTTTAAATAATTTAGATTTACCTCATATCTATGTCTATGTCTTTCACTTATTTTGCTTCTTTTATAAATATCAAATATTTTTGATTTCTTTTTTAGCAAACATTCATATGCACCTAAGCGCATAGTTCCACCCATATTACCGTTTGTACTTCTTTTTATAGTTTTATTTTTTTTAACCCATTCAGTCATAATTCCAATAACAGGATCTTTTGTCTTTGCAAATTCCGTTGAATCAGCTTTCTTTAAACCAAGTAAGTTTCTAGCAGCTTCTATAACTGCGATTTGCATTCCTAAACAAATACCAAAATAAGGAATATTATTAAGTCTTGCATAATTGGCGGCATTAATTTTTCCTTGCGTTCCTCTTATACCAAAACCCCCAGGAATTAAAATACCGTTAATTCTATTTAGAGTATCTATTTTTATTTTCTTCTCAAAAATTTCAGAATCTAGCCATTCAATGTTTAATTTAACATTATTCGAAATTGAACCATGGATAAGTGCTTCAACTAAAGATTTATAAGAATCTTCT
>CACLKH010000037.1 GCA_902607475.1 uncultured Alphaproteobacteria bacterium
TTACCTAAAAAAACCATTTATGGTAAATAAATTATTGTTTATATTAAGCAAATCAAAAATAAAGAAATTAAATAAAAAGAAAATTATTAATTTAAAAAATGGATTAGTTTTTAAAAAATTTCAAAGAAAACTTTTTTTCCTAAAAAAAAAAATAGGATTAACTTTAACTGAAAAAGAATCTGAAATTTTAGAATATTTATTAAAAGAAAAAAAATTTATAAAAAAGAAAGTTTTATTAGAAAATATTTGGGGGTTTAACAGTAAAGTTAAAACAAGAACTTTGGAGACACATATTTACAGGTTAAGAAAGAAAATAAGAAAAAATTTTGGAATAAAAAAATTTATAAGTGTAAAAGATAACTCATATAAAATTTTTTAATTTTTTATTAATTTAAATGTTTTAGTTTTGAATTTTTTTTCTTTTTTAATATTTAACAACGCAACTGTTGTTTCAATTTCTTGATTATCTGTTACTATCCATTTTTTTAATTTTATTGGATTTACTGAAAAAACTAATTCAATTTTTTCAATATTTTCAATATTTTTATCAACTAGTGTAAGTGTAATTTTTCCACTTTTTTTTATCAAATTATATATATTGAAATCATTTTTTAAATTAATATTTTTTTTTAATAATATCCAAGCAGGACTTTTTTCTATTATTACTGATTGTACTTCATTTAAATCCGTATCGAAATAATGAAGCCATTCTCCATCAGCTATAATTAATAATTTATTATTTTTTTTATATTCAATTCTTAATTTACCTGGTTTTGATATTAGAATTTCTCCAGTTTCTTGGGAACCATCCGATGAACTTTGAATGAACTGAGATGAAATATTATTAAATTGATTTAAGTAATTTTCTAATTGATTTAGTAATTTTTCATCTAAAGAAAATATTTTTTTTTGATAAATAAAAAACATTAAAAAAATATATAAAGTAAATTTTTTCAACTTTTTTATATTTTTAATTATTTATTTATCAAAACTTCACGTCTGCCAATTCGATCTGCTTCTGACACAATATTGTTTTCTTCCATTTTTTCTATTATCCTTGCAGCTCTATTATATCCAATTTGAAAATGTCTTTGAATTAAACTTGTAGATGCTTTTTTCTTTGATATTACTAATTCCACAGCCTCAGAATAGATTTCATCAACTTCTCCAGACGTGCTATTACTTGTTTGATTTTTTTTCTCATCAGTAACACCATCAACATAAGACGGTTTTCCTTGAGATTTTAGAAATTTTACTACTTTAGCTACTTCATTATCACTAACAAATGGACCATGTACACGTCTTATATTTCCAGCACCAGACATGTAAAGCATATCACCTTGGCCTAGAAGATATTCGGCCCCTTGCTCTCCAATAATAGTTCTACTATCTATATTTGTTGCTACCTGATAACTAATCCTATTTGAGAAATTTGCTTTTATTGTTCCAGTAATAACATCAGTCGAAGGTCTTTGAGTTGCTACTATTAAATGAATTCCAGCAGCTCTTGCCATTTGAGATAGTCTTTGAATACATGTTTCAACATCCTTACCGGACACTACCATTAAATCAGCTATTTCATCAATAATAACTACTATGTAAGGTAAACTATCAAAGTTAATTCTTTTTTCTTCAAAAATAGGTTTTCCAGTTTGACTATCAAATCCAGTTTGAGTTTTTTCTACAATTATTTCTCCATTTAATTTTTTTTCATTTATTTTTTCATTAAATGATTCAATGTTTCTAACACCTATTTTTGACATAATTTTATATCTTTTTTCCATTTCATTGACTAGCCACTTTAAACTAAAAATTGCTTTTTTTGGATCAGTAACAACTGGAGTTAGTAGGTGAGGTATTTCATCATATACTGATAATTCTAACATTTTTGGATCAATCATTATAAACTTACATTGTTCAGGTCTAAGAGAATACAAAATTGATAAAATCATCGCATTTAATCCAACTGATTTACCTGACCCAGTTGTTCCTGCAATTAAAAGATGAGGCATTTTAGATAAGTCCTGAATTACATTTTTACCTGAAATATCTTTACCAAAGACCAATGGTAATTTAGTATTTGAAGAATCAAAATCTTTTAAGCCAAAAATTTCTTTTAAATTAACAGATTCTCTTTCTTGATTAGGTAACTCGATTCCAACAGCATTTTTATTACGTACATTAGAAATTCTAGCAGATTCAGCGCTCATTGATCTAGCAATATCATCAGTTAAATTTATAATTTTTTTTGTTTGTGTACCTGGAGCAGGCTCTAATTCATATAGAGTAACTATCGGACCTGGATGTATACCAATAACTTTAGCATCAATTTTATATTCTTTAATTACATTCTCTAGCAATCTTGCATTTTGTTGAAGTTGGTCTTTGTTGTTTTTGCCTGTATTAACATTTTTTACAGTTTCTTCAAGAAGATCTAATTTAGGTAATTCATAATTTGTTTCTTTTCCAAAATTAAATTTTGGCTCCATCGATTCTTTGAGTAATTTTCCAGGTTTTGAATAATCTTTTTTTTCTGAGAATAAATCATCTGAATTAGAGCGGGAATTTATATCTATATTTTTATTTAAAATTTTAAAAATAATGGGTTTAAGAAAATAATATATTTTGTTTACAAATATAAAT
>CACLKH010000038.1 GCA_902607475.1 uncultured Alphaproteobacteria bacterium
AGAGCCTTAGCATCATTTATGATTGAAAGTAATGTAAAATTTGGAAATTTTAATGAGATTTATACTCCTTATTTAGTTAATGAAAATGCATTAATTGGTACTGGGCAATTACCTAAATTTGATTCGGATATCTTTAAAACAAGAGAAAATTTATGGCTTATTCCAACAAGCGAAGTTCCTTTGGTAAATTTAGTAAGAGATACGATTATAAAAAAAGATAAATTACCTATACGTTATACCTCTTATACCCCTTGTTTTAGATCTGAAGCAGGTGCAGCAGGTAAAGATACAAGAGGTTTAAAAAGACAGCATCAATTTGGCAAAGTAGAAATTGTATCTATTACAAGTTCAGAAGAATCTGAGAAAGAACATTTATTTATTTTAAGTACAGCTGAAAAAATTTTACAAGATCTTGAATTACCATATCGTGTTTGTGAATTATGTGCAGGTGAAGTTGGATTTGCTTCAAAAAAAACTTTTGACCTTGAAATATGGGTACCAAGTACAAAAAGTTATATGGAAGTTTCAAGTATTTCTAATTGTGGAGATTTTCAAAGTAGAAGAATGAATACTAGATATAAAGTTAATGAAATAAGAAAATATCCTCATACTTTAAATGGTTCTGCTTTAGCAATCGGTAGAACTATTATTGCAATTTTAGAAAATTATCAAAATAACGATGGCTCGGTAAGTATTCCTAAAGTTTTGAGAAAATATATGAATGATATGGAGAGATTATAATTTTTATTGATTGAAAATTAATTTAATTTTAAAACTACGTAAACTTGGTATTACTAACCACCGTGTTCTTTCTATTTTAGAAAAAATTCCTCGAGAACAATTTATTGATAAAAGATTATCTTATAAAGCATATCAAAACAATGCATTACCAATAGATTGCAATCAAACTATAAGCCAACCGGCTGTAGTTGCAAAAATGACAGAGTTATTAGAACCTAAAAAATCATTTAATGTATTAGAAATTGGAACAGGTTCTGGCTATCAAACTGCAATTTTATCTAAATTATTTAAAAGAATTTATAGTGTTGAAAGACATAAAATTTTAATAGAAAAAGCAAAAAAAATATTAAGCAATTTAAATATAAATAACATAGTTTTTTATTATGGAGATGGAATGAAAGGGTGGCCCGCAAACTTTTCTTTTGAAAGGATAATTATTACAGCAGTATCTAAAAATTTACCAAAAAAAATAACAAACCAATTGAAAGATAAAGGTATTTTAATTCTACCATTAGAGTATAAAAATGAACAATATATAACTAAAGTAACAAAAAAAAGTAGGAAGTTCTTTCAAATTTGTAAGGTTGAAATGTTCAAGAAATTTATCTGTAGTTCCCCAAGTCAAGGGTTTGCCTGGTGTTTTTCTTCTACCTTTTAATTCAATCCAACCTCTTTCTAATAAAATATCTAAAGTTCCTTGGCTGATATTTCTAGCTCTAACTTTTTCTATTTCTCCTTTTGTAACTGGTTGATAGTAAGCTATAATTGCAAGAGTTTCTACGCCAGCTTTAGATAATTTTCGTTTTAAATTTTTTTCTATTTTAAGATAATTAGCCATATTAGGAGAAGTTCTAAAACCCCATTTATTTTTGACATTATAAATATTAATACCACGATTTTTATAAATATTTTTTAATTCATTAAGAAGTTTTTTTATATTTAAATTTTTAGGAAGATTTTTATTTAAATCTCTTTCATCTACTAAATCAGAATTTGCAAATAAAATTGCCTCTATAACTTTTAAGCAGGTATTCTTGTCGTTTATCATTTTTTAACTGCTTTTTTTTTTATATAAATAGGTGCAAATGGCGCATGTTGTCTTATATTAATAACGCCTGCCTTAGCTAATTCTAATGATGCTGAAAAATGAGATGCAACGTATGATCTTTTAATAAAATTATCAGTTTCTTTATTTTTCATAATATTCTCTAGTGGAATCCAATCGTTATTTTTAAATTCAAAGAATTTTTTTAAATTTTTTATTGCCTCTTCAACAGTACAAACTTTTTTTAAATTTAATTTAAAGTTTTTGATTTTTTTTCTAGTATCGATATCTACAATATTTTTTAATAAATCATATAATGTACAATCAAAAGTATATTTATTTTCAACAAATGTACTTTTATCTGCACCGTTTTTAAAAAAATCTTTATTTAACTGAGGTCGTGATAAAATTTTTATTCCAGCTTTTCTCATTTCATCTAATTTTATTAGTTGCTCACGTAAACTTTCCGCAAGTGTACTTGCAGGAATCTCTTCATTTTTTTTTTCTGGTAAAAGGAGTCTAGATTTTAAATAAGTTAACCATGATGCTATAACAAGAAAATCAGCAACTAGTGTTAAATTAGCTGTTTTAATTTCATTTTTAACATAATTTGAATATTGATCCGCAAGTTCTAATATTGAGATATGTTTTAAATCTAC
>CACLKH010000039.1 GCA_902607475.1 uncultured Alphaproteobacteria bacterium
ACTTTTATTATTAAAAAAATTTACTCAAATTAAAAAAATATTGACTAAACAAAATAAAATAAACTGTATTATTTCATCAGTTGTTCCTGAAGTTAATTATAATTTAAAAAAAACTTGTATTTTTTTTTTAAAAGAGAATCCGCATTTTGTTTCATTTAATAAAACTAAGTTAAACATTAAAATTAATTTAAAAAATAAAAGCCAAGTTGGGGCCGATAGAATTGCGAACACAATTGCTGTTAAATCACTTTATAAAAAAGCACCGACACTAGTAATTGATTTTGGCACTACAACTACATTTGATGTTATTGATAATTCAAGTAGTTATGTTGGTGGTCTAATAACACCTGGCATCAATTTATCTCTTCAGAATTTATTTAATAAAACATCAAAACTACCATTAGTAAAATTTAAAAAGAATAATGGTATTATTGGAAAAAATACGAGGAATGCGATACAAAATGGATTATATTTAGGGTACATTGGACTAGTAACTTTTATAATAAAAAAAATACAAACTAGATTTAAAAAGAAGTTATTTTGTATTTCAACAGGAGGTTTATCTAAAATTATTTCAAAAGACATAAAATTAATTAATGTTGTTAATGAAAACTTAACAATACATGGATTAATTGAAATTTTTAAAATAAATTATAATGAAAAAAGTAGATGACAATTTAATTAATACTTATGTACCAAAAAATGAACTAATTTTTTCTCCTATTGGAGGAGTTGGTCAAATAGGTATGAATTTTTATTTATATGGCACAGAAGGTAAATGGATTGTTGTTGATTTAGGAATAACTTTTGGAAATTCTGAGGAAACTCCTGGTATTGATATTATTTTACCAAATCACGAATTCGTTAAAAGAAACAGAAAAAATCTTTTAGGAATAATAATAACTCACGCGCATATGGATCACATCGGTGCAGTAGGACATTTATGGCCTCAATTACAATGCCCGGTCTACGCAACTCCTTTTGCAGCTGCAGTTTTAAAAAGAAATTTAAAGGAATTAAAAATTAAACCAAAATTCTTAAAAAATATTTCTCTAGATAGTAATTTTAAATTAGGACCATTTGAAATTGATGTAATATCTACAACACATTCTATACCAGAGCCAAATGCCTTAGGTATTAAAACAAAATTTGGTAATATTTTCCATACTGGTGATTGGAAAATTGATCCAAAACCATTAGTAGGTAAGAATTTTAATTATGAAAAAATAAAATCTTTTGGAAAAAAGGGAGTATTAGCCATTGTTAGCGATTCAACTAATTCTAATGTTGAAGGCCATTCTGGTTCAGAAGATAAACTAAAAGAAAGTCTTATAAAAATAATTAAAAAAATTCCTAATAGAATAGCTATAACAAGTTTTTCAAGTAATTTAGCAAGATTAGAAACATTTGCACATGTTGCGAATGAATCAGGAAGAGTCGTAGCTTTATGCGGAAGATCATTATGGACTATGTATAAAGCTGCATTAGATACAGGATATTTAAAAAATATTAAACCATTTCTCGATGAAAGAGAAATTATGATTTATCCAAAAGATCAAGTTCTTTTAGTTTGCACAGGTTCTCAAGGTGAGCCAAGTGCTGCTTTATCAAGAATAGCAAATGATATGCATAAAAATATTTTTTTGGAACCTAATGATACAGTTATTTTTTCATCAAAAGTAATTCCTGGTAATGAAAGATCAATAACAAAAGTACAAAATGAACTGAAAGAAAGAAATATTAATGTAGTTACAGAATCCGACGAATTTGTGCATGTATCAGGCCATCCTAGTATTGAAGAATTAAAAAAAATGTATAATTGGATAAAACCAGAAATTGTTATCCCAGTACACGGTGAATATCATCACTTAAAGGGCAATATTAAAATAGCTAAAAAATGTGGTGTAAAAAAAGGATTAATTTTAAAAAATGGTTTATTACTTAAAGTTGCTCCGGGTGAGCCTAAAGTATTAGGTTCAATTCCTTCAGGGCGGCTTATGTTAGATGGAAAAAAAATTATACCTATAAATGAAGAAGCAATTAAAAATAGAAAAAAAATGCTTTATAATGGGACTATATTAATTTCATTAGCAATAAATAAGACTAATAAAATTATTTCAAAACCAGTAATATCTAGTAAAGGTTTTTTTAACGATGAAAATATTAAAAATTTTGAGAAAAATTTAATAGCCAATATTTATAATTATGTAAAGGAGTGTAAAAATAAAAAAATTGTAGAAACGTTATTAAAAGAAAAAATTAAATCTTTTTCACAAAAATTTTTTAGAAAAGCTTTAGATATGAGACCTATAATTCAAATACATATAATAAGAATTTAAAATTATTAAATATGCTAAAAAGATTAAACCATATTGCTATTGTTGTTCCAAATATTAAAAAAGCGAAAGAAATATATAAA
>CACLKH010000040.1 GCA_902607475.1 uncultured Alphaproteobacteria bacterium
TTAGTAAAAAGATTAGCAGATGAGGAAAAATCAAAAGGTGGTATAATAATTCCTGATACAGCAAAAGAAAAACCTTCAGAAGGTGAGATTGTTGCTGTAGGCCCAGGTTCTCTTAATAGTGATGGTAAGCGTAATCCAATTGATGTAAAAGTTGGAGATAAAGTGCTTTTCAGTAAATATTCTGGAGATGAAGTAAAAATAGATGGGCAAGATCTTATTATAATAAAAGAAGAAGATGTTATTGGGGTTTTAAATTAATAATTTTTTTAATTAGGAGAATTTATGGCAGATGGTAAAGATGTAAAATTTTCGACAGAAGCAAGATCAAGGTTGTTGAGTGGTGTTAATATTTTAGCAGATGCTGTTAAAGTTACTCTTGGCCCTAAAGGTAGAAATGTAGTATTAGATAAATCGTTTGGTGCTCCTCGAATAACAAAAGATGGGGTTTCTGTTGCTAAAGAAATCGATTTAAAAGATAAATTTGAAAATATGGGAGCGCAAATGGTTAAAGAAGTTGCTTCAAAAACTAGTGATAGCGCTGGAGACGGTACAACTACTGCAACTATTTTAGCTCAAGCTATTGTTCAAGAAGGACTTAAAGCTGTTGCTGCTGGAATGAATCCTATGGATTTAAAAAGAGGAATTGATGCTGCAACAAAAGAAATTGTTGAAGAATTAAAAAAAAAATCAAAAAAAATTAGTTCAAATGAAGAAGTAAAACAAGTTGGAACAATATCAGCTAATGGGGATATAGAAGTAGGAGATCATTTGGCAAAAGCAATGGAGAAAGTTGGAAATGAAGGTGTAATTACTGTTGAAGAAGGTAAAGGTTTAGATACAGAATTAAACGTTGTTGAGGGAATGCAATTTGATAGAGGATATTTATCTCCTTATTTTATAACAAATGCTGAAAAAATGACATGTGAATTAGAAGATGCTTATATTTTGTTACATGAACAAAAGTTGTCAAATCTTCAACCAATGTTGCCTCTACTTGAAAGTGTTGCGCAATCAGGAAAACCACTATTAATTATTGCAGAAGAAGTTGAGGGTGAAGCACTTGCTACTTTAATTGTTAATAAATTAAGAGGTGGTTTAAAAATAGCTGCTGTTAAAGCACCTGGATTTGGCGATAGAAGAAAAGCAATGCTAGAAGATATTGCTTTACTAACAAACGGTCAGGTTATTAGTGAAGAATTAGGTATTAAACTTGAAAATGTTAAATTAGAATCTCTTGGAACTGCAAAAAAAATTAATATTGATAAAGAAAATACAACTATTGTAGGTGGATCTGGAAAAAAATCAGATATTGAAGCAAGATGTAACCAAATAAAAAATGAAATAGAGCAAAGTGACTCAGATTACGATAAAGAAAAATTACAAGAAAGACTTGCTAAACTGTCTGGAGGAGTAGCAGTTTTACATGTCGGTGGTGGTTCTGAAGTAGAAGTTAAAGAAAAAAAAGACAGAGTTGACGATGCAATGAATGCAACAAGAGCTGCTGTTGAAGAAGGTGTTGTGGCAGGTGGTGGTGTTGCACTATTATACGCATCAAAAATTTTAGATAATCTTAAACCTTCAAATTCTGATCAACAAGTTGGTGTTAATATAGTTAAAAAAGCTCTTGAAAGACCAACAAGACAAATTGCTAAAAATGCAGGAGTTGATGGTTCAATTATTGTTGGAAAATTATTAGAACAAGAAAACCAAAATTATGGATATAACGCCCAAACAGGAAAATTTACTGATTTAGTTAAAGACGGAATTATTGATCCAACTAAAGTTGTAAGATCTGCAATGCAAGACTCTGCTTCAGTTGCTGGATTATTAATTACAGCAGAAGCAGTTATAGCAGACTTACCAGAAGAAAAAAAAGACTTACCTCCAATGCCTGATATGGGAGGTGGTGGTATGGGTGGTATGGGTGGTATGGGCGGCGGTATGCCTGGAATGGATATGTAGTTGATTTAACTACATATTTTTATATAGAAATTCAATTTTTTTTTTAATTTTTTCTGGACTAAACTTGGTTAAAGCAGTTATATAAGCTTGCTTTTTTATTCTTTCTTTTTTTAATTTACTTAGTTTAAAAAAGTTCAAAGTTTTTTTAGCTAATTCCATATAATTATTTGGAGTAAACAACCAACCATTTTTTTCATTTATAATTGTTTCTTTATGTCCTCCAGA